>JAGUZM010000152.1 GCA_020060805.1 Deltaproteobacteria bacterium
CCCCCCCTGCTATCCCTTCTTCCCTCTCCCTCATCCCCACAGCGCAATAATATGGTTGACATACTTTGGATTGCCGGTGTAGAAGGTCATGATATTGTTTATTTCAGTCGGAGGTCTTCCCAGCTATGAGCAGTGTTGTCAAGAAGCGGCGCAAGAAAATCCGGAAGCACAAGTACAGAAAACAGATGAAAAAGATGCGACATAAGAACAAGTAAGACCCCTCCGCGCAAGAAAAGAGAAGGCAGCCTTCCGTGGGCTGCCTTCTTGTTTTTGTGCGCCCGGTTTCTTCGGGTATCGCCGGATCACTTCCCGCCTGAATCGTACCACCCGCCGCCGGTCTTCCGGCCGAGCCGGTTGGCCCTGACCATGGTTTTCAACAGGTTCGGGGAAACGAACTTGAGCTCTTTGCTGAGCTCCTTGTGGAGGTACTCGTTGACGAAATAGGCGATATCGATCCCCGTGAGGTCCATGAGCTCAAAGGGCCCCATGGGGTAGTTGAGGCCGTTCTTGACGGCAATGTCCACATCCTGGATGCTCGCGATCCCCTCTTCCACGATTTTGATCGCCTCAACCATGTGGGGAATCATGATCCTGTTCACAATGAACCCCGGGGAGTCCTTTTTGACTTCCACGGTCACTTTCCCCATTTTCTTCGCGAGTTCGGTGGAGACGGCGACAGTCTCGTCGCTCGTCGCGTAACCGCGAATGATCTCCACCAGCTTCATCAGCGGCACAGGGTTGAAGAAATGCATGCCGCACACCTTGTCCGGCCGCTTGGTCGCTGCGGCGATCTCTGTGATCGACATGGACGACGTGTTGGAAGAAAGAATCACTTCCGGCCTGCAGATCTCGTCCAGCTCTTTGAACACCTGCTTCTTCAGGGTGAGGTCTTCGATGACCGCTTCGACCACGTAATCCACATCTTTAAGGTCCGCGAATTTCGTTGTCCCTTTGATTCTTCCCATGATCTTGTCTTTTTCCGCGGCCTGGAGCTTTCCCTTCTCCACGCTCTTGGAAAGAAACTTGTCGATGCTTTTCAAACCCCGTTCCACGAAGGAGTCCTGAATGTCCCGCATCACCACTTCAAGGCCGATTTGTGAAGCCACCTGGGCAATCCCATTTCCCATGGTGCCGGCGCCGACTACCCCGATCTTCTTAATCTCCATAGATCCTCCTCTCCTGTTTCGATTGATCAACCCGTGACTCTGCACGAAAAATTCCGCAACTTCCCCTGCCCTCTCCCGTTTCGTCCGATGCGCTGCCCATGTCACACATGTTCTGCCGTAGAAAGTGGACACAGGGGGTAGCATCAATGGCTGATGGCTTTGGCCAGGCTATACGGATTCGACTCTCGTCACCTCCGGCACCTGTTGCTTCAGGACCTTCTCGATCCCCATCTTCAGGGTCATCTGAGACATCGGGCATCCGCCGCAAGCGCCGGTCAATTTCACTTTCACGACACCCTGGGCATCCACATCAACCAGTTGCACGTCACCGCCGTCAGCCTGCAATGAGGGCCGTACCTTGTTGAGGGCGTTCTGCACCTTTTCCTTTATCATGATCAACCTCCATCCTTTGGTTTAGGCTTTCGTCATTTTTCTCTGTCAAACCGCCTCATAGCACGATTCGCACTCACGAATCAAGGGCTAGATGAAAAACCTTCTTAGCCCTTTGATCGAGGTACGCGGCAAGACCTTCGGTATCCTTAGGTGACCACCCCAGGCTCGCTTCCCAGACCTCGTCGCTCTCCATGCATAGGTAAAGCCCGCAGTCGCTGTTCCAATCCATCAGGCAATCCCTCATAAAGCGGTACATTTCAACCCTCACGGGCTTGAAATAGCGCATCTTACCGTCCATGGCCAGGATGAATTCACCCCGGAGCACGCCTGAGCCGGGATGCCGCTTTCTGATGATCGGCTTGAGGGAAGGCATGAAACGGAGACAGCCGAGGCTGACCCACAGGATCCTGTTGGGCGATACGTACTTATCGATCAGTTCCACGGTCCTGCGGTAGGAATCCTTCCAACCAGGATGTTCGATGAGAGGATCAAAATGAAAGCCCACGGCAAAACCCTCGTCCTGACACCTCCTGGCCGCTTCAAGCCGTTTCTGGATAGTGGGAGCGCCGTGCTCCTCCTTGGAGGCGATGATGGGGCTGTTGAGGGACCAGGAAACAACGACCCGGTCGCGGGCCTCGATGCCGAGCAACCCCTCGCCCCGGGCGGCCTTTGTTTTGAACTCCAGGACCGCATTGCCGTGGTTTTGGATGAAAGGCACCAGAACCCTGCTCCACTCCAGAGCTGAGTCCAGGGCCAGGCTGTCCGCGAACTCGCCCGTTCCGATCCTGAAGACCTTCTGGGGCTGGCCGTCTATGATTCGGCCTATCTCTTGGAGCCTTTCTTCAACGTTCACGTAAACCCTGAGAGAAGGCTGGTTGACGTATGCCTGGAGCACGCAGTAGGAGCAATCCATCGGGCAGTTCGTCCCGGTGTTGAGGATCTGATAACCGCAACAGATGTACCCGTTGGTGCCGGGACAGGGCTTGAGAAGCTCCCCCGGGTATGCGAGGAGGCGCAAAACACCTTTCTCCATGTCCATGTCCTTTGAATTGCCTTTCAAAGATCGCTCTTCCCCAGGTTCAACGGGGATACCGCGTGTATTCTCAAGGATCCGGCGGCAATGGCCGTATCTTTCAGCGCCGTTTTCTACAACCACTCTCCTCAACCCCGCGAATTTTTTCATGACCCTTCCCCCATAGGGCTCCGGATGTTTTCAAGGCCCTCGGTCCGGGACAGGCGGACCAGTTTTTCCCGCAAGGCGCCGCCATCCCGGAATGAGACCTCCATCGCAAAAAAAGGGCTTTCAAAGCCGGGGGGATGGCTGATCCTGACACCGGGGGGGAGCATGAGCTTTGAGACGGCGCTTCGAAAAATCCTCTCCCATGTTGCGAGCCTCGGGTTTCGCCTGGACCGGAGGCTGTCCATGAGGACCCTCGCCTTCTGCGGGGGGTTCAGCTTTTCGTCTCCAAGGATCCCGGCGATCGAATTGCCGGCGACGATCTTTCCGGGCGTTGTGTTTTCGATACCGGAAATTTCAATTAAATATTCAATAAATTGACTTTGATAATTGAAGTTTAGCCTCAGATCTCTGATGCACGCTCCGACGGCTTTGCGGGACCCTGGATCCAGGTCGAGAAGCGCGGTGAGGGACCGGGGAGAAATCCTGCCTTCCGCGAGGTCATGCTTGAGAGGCTCCTCGATTCCATCGATCAGGAGATAGAATCGAAGGGTCGGCTCGTGGCAAGGAAGGCCGAGCAAGGGCATGTAATGGCGCTGCAACTTTTCCGCTGATTCGTGGCGCGACAGCCTTTTCAGGATCATTCCCTTTTCCACCTCGTTAAATGTCCGGGTGGGCAGGTTGTCCTGCAGATTCAGGATCAGGCATTCCAGGGAAGAGAGGCTGAGGGGAGAGAGATCCCTGCACATCAATTCTTCCCAACCCAAAGCCCTTGCCGCGGCGGTTCGGCGAAAACCGCTCACCACATCCCATCCGCCGGACTGATTCGCCCTGATCAGCGGCGGGTTGAGGATACCCACCTCCTCAATGGAGCGCATCAGGCTCCCAAGGTCAAACCCGAAGCTCATCCCGTAAGGCCCCGGCTTCGGGCTGATCGCATCGAGGCTTATTGCCACAACCCTTGCGTTCTTGATCATGATATCACCGCTCATCGTCCTCTCCGCCCTGGAATCGCTTTCTTGCCCCCATCCGGGGGAATTCTATTTTCCCGCCTCCTCGGTGTTGCTTCATCGGCCTCGATGGTTATTTTATTGTGGTTTGGAAAAGCATCATGGAACGTCTTCAAACTGAGGTGGATGACTGCAGAAAGGTCCATCGCGGAAGAGTCTATTAAATAACTCCCGGGTTCGCAATCCTTTTGGTCGGCTTTGGTGTCGGCCCGGAAATATCTATTTTCTTGACACCCCAATTTTCCCTGTGGCATCCTGTTTCATTCGTGACTTGAGGCTTTAGCCTGCCTGGGTTATCTGATATTACCCGCACCTTAAATCCGCTGTAGGAATCATCCCGGAGTGGATACGTCTAGAAGAACGAGGAGTGATCAAATCTCATGAGTCAGGGCATTCCCAAAGGGTCAGTGATGGTTGTCGGTGCCGGCATCGCCGGCATTCAGGCTTCCCTGGATTTGGCCAATTCCGGCTATCTGGTACACCTGGTTGAGAAGAACTCCGCCATCGGCGGTGTGATGGCCCAACTGGACAAGACCTTCCCCACGAACGACTGCTCGATGTGCATCATTTCACCCAAGCTGGTGGAATGCGGAAGGCACCTCAACATCGACCTGCTCACCATGACGGATATCGTTGAGGTCACGGGAGAGGCGGGAGACTTCAAAGTCAAGGTGCTGGAGCGGCCCCGCTACGTGGACATCGACAAGTGTACAGCCTGCAACGAGTGTGCGAAGGCCTGTCCCATAGAGGCTCCGAACCTGTTCGACCAGGGGCTTCGGGACCGGAAAGCCGCCTACAAGCTCTATCCCCAGGCCATGCCGAGCGCCTACGCCATTGAGAAGAGGGGCACCGCGCCCTGCAAGGCGACCTGCCCAGCCCACGTCAGCGTTCAGGGATACATCGCCCTGATCAATCAGGGGAAATACCGGGAAGCCCTGGAGCTCTTCAAAGAGGCCCATCCTTTTCCAGCCATCTGCGGCCGCGTGTGCCATCACCCCTGTGAAGGCATATGCACGAGAGGCGACCTGGATGAGCCGATCGCGATCGAATACCTCCACCGGTTCCTCGCGGACATCGACCGATCCAGGGAGGATCGCTACATCCCCAAGGTGAAGGAAACCAGGGAAGAAAAAGTGGCGATCATCGGCGGTGGCCCGGCAGGTCTCACCGCTGCATACTACCTCCGCAAGGAGGGATACCAGACGACGGTGTTCGAAAAACTGCCTGTCCTGGGCGGGATGATGAGCGTGGGCATTCCCGAGTACCGGCTTCCGAGAGACACCATCGCCGCCGAGGTCCAGGCGATCCAGGACATGGGCGTCGAGATCAAGACAGGGGTGACCTTCGGCCGGGACATCACCCTCGACAGCCTCAAGAAGGACGGATACCAAGCGGTTTTCCTGGCCACCGGCCTTCACCTCAGCCGAGAACTCAAAGTGGAAGGTGAAACCCTGCCGGGGGTCCACAAGGGCGTGGAATTCCTGAGAGACGTCGCTCTGGGCAAGGATGTCCGCCTGGAGAAGAAGGTGATCGTGATCGGCGGGGGGAACGTGGCCATCGACGTGGCCCTCACGGCGAAAAGGAAAGGCGCTGAAGAGGTCACCCTCGTCTGCCTGGAAAAACGGGACGAGATGCCGGCCTGGGATTACGAGATCGAAGAGGCCCTTGAAGAGGGCGTGAAGATCGTCAACAGTTACGGCCCGAAGCGGTTCATGGAAAAGCAGGGAAAAGTGGAGGCCGTCGAGTTCAAACGGTGCACCTCCGTGTTCGACGACAAGGGCGCTTTTAACCCCCAGTACGATGAGGCGGATCTGACGAGCATGGAAGCACGTTCCGTCATCGTGGCCATCGGCCAGATGGGGGATCTTTCTTTCGCGAAGAAGGAAGGGATTCCCCTTACCCAGCGGGGGGGCCTGGATGCGGATCCTCTGACGCTTCAAACCTCCGTGGAGTGGCTCTTCGTCGGCGGGGATGCCCTTTACGGCCCGAAGTCCGTCGTCGAGGCCGTGGCCAGCGGAAAAGACGCTGCGGAGAGCATCCACCGTTACCTGAACGGCGTGGATCTCAAGGCCGGAAGGGCTCAGGACTGGGCGTATGAAAAACCGGACATCGCCGGGAGAGAACATGCTTCCAGGACGGCCATGCGGAAGATTTCTCCGAAGGAGCGCAAAGGCAATTTCAAGGAAATCGCCCTCGGCTTCAGCGAGGAAGAGGTGAAAGCAGAAGCCCGCCGGTGCCTGGAGTGCGGCATCTGTTCCGAGTGCTATCAGTGCGTTTCCGCCTGCCTGGCCGGCGCCGTGGACCACTCCATGAAGCCCAAGGAGAGGACATTGGAAGTGGGCGCCATCATTCTCGCCCCAGGCTTCGAGCCCTTTGACCCCGCCCGGTACGAAACGTACAGCTACGCCAACCATCCCAATGTCCTCACGAGCCTTGAATTCGAGCGGATTCTGTCCGCCTCCGGGCCCTTTGAAGGTCATCTGGTCAGGCCATCGGATCACAAGGAGCCGAAGAAGATCGCCTGGCTCCAGTGCGTCGGGTCCAGGGATATCAACCGCTGCGATCACAGTTACTGCTCCGCGGTCTGCTGCATGTACGCGATCAAGGAAGCGGTCATCGCGAAGGAGCACAGCAAGGAACCCCTGGAGACGGCCATCTTCTTCATGGACATGCGCACCTACGGCAAGGAGTTTGAGAAGTACTACAACCGGGCGGAGGAGGAGCGAGGGGTTCGCTTCATCCGTTCCAGAATTCACACCATCGAGCCAGTGGACGGGGACGATCTGCGCATCCGTTTTGCCACAGAGGCCGGAGAGGTCAAAGAAGAAGACTTTGACATGGTCGTTCTCTCCGTGGGCCTCGCACCCCTGAAAGGGGTGGGGGAGATGGCGCAAAAGATGGGCGTCGAACTGAACGAGCACCGGTACGCCATGACGAGCAGCTTCTCGCCTGTGAAGACCAACAAGGAAGGGATCTATGTCTGCGGCGTGTTCCAGGGCCCGAAGGACATTCCCCAGTCCGTGATGGAAGCTTCCGCATCGGCCGCGGCCTCGACGGAAATCCTGGCAATCGCCCGGGGCACCCTGACCCGGTCCAAGCAGCTGCCGCCGGAGCTGGATGTTTCCGGCCAGACGCCGAAGGTGGGGGTCTTCGTCTGCAACTGCGGGATCAACATCGGCGGCATCGCGGATGTGCCCGCAGTCCGGGAATACGCCAAGACCCTTCCCTACGTGGTCCACGTGGAGGACAACCTTTTCACCTGCTCACAGGACACGCAGGAGAAAATGAAGCAGGTCATCAAGGAAAAAGACATCAACCGGGTCGTGGTCGCATCCTGCTCTCCCAGGACCCACGAGCCCCTGTTCCAGGAAACGATCCGCGACGCCGGCCTGAACAAGTACCTCTTCGAGATGGCCAACATCAGGGACCAGAACACCTGGGTGCACATGAACGACCGGCGGGCGGCCACTGAAAAGGCCAAGGACCTGGTCCGGATGGCCGTGGCAAAGGCGGCCCTGATCGAACCCCTTGAGCAGGTCATGCTCCAGGTCAACAAAGGGGTGCTCGTCATCGGCGGCGGTGTGGCCGGCATGGAATCAGCCCTCGGGGTTGCCGAGCAGGGATTTCCGGCCACCCTGGTCGAGAAGACCCCTCAGCTGGGCGGCGTCGCCCGAAGGCTTCGCGCCACGTGGAAGGGCGAAAGCATCGAGGCGTATGTCGAGGAACTGGTGAAGCGCGTGAAGGGACACCCCTTGATTCAGGTCTTCACGGAAACAGAAGTCAAGGAGACCTCCGGGATCATCGGAAACTTCACCACCACCCTCCATCCCGTCAACGGAAAAGGCTCACCCGCGACGGTTGATCACGGGGCCACGATCATCGCGACCGGAGGGAAAGAGTACAAGCCCTCCGAATACCTCTACGGCCAAAACCCGGGGGTCCTCACCCATCTGGACCTGGACGATGCCATCAAGGCAGGGGACGGCCGCATCAAGGAGGCAAAAACCGCTGTCTTCATCCAGTGCGTGGGTTCCAGGATTCCGGAAAGACCCTACTGCAGCAAAATCTGCTGCACCCACAGCCTTGAGAGCGCCCTGACCCTCAAGTCTCTCAACCCGGACATGAACGTCTTTATTCTCTACCGCGACGTTCGCGCCTACGGTTTCCGGGAAGACATCTATCGCGAGGCGAGGGAGAGCGGGGTCATTTTCATCCGCTACGACCTGGACAAGCTCCCCGAGGTCTACGCGGGCGAGAACGGGAACCTCTCGTTGACCGTGATGGACCATGTTCTCGGCAGGCCCATCCGGCTTGCCCCGGACCTGGTGGTCCTGGCGACCGCGATTCTCCCGAACGAGAACAAACATCTTTTCGAGCTTTACAAGGTCCCGGTCAACACCGAAGGCTTCCTGATCGAGGCGCACGCAAAACTGAGACCCGTGGACTTTGCTTCAGAGGGCCTGTTCATGGCAGGCCTGGCCCATTACCCGAAACCCCTGGATGAAACGATCACCCAGGCCAAAGCCGCGGTGGCAAGATCGATGACCATCCTCTCCAAGGACGGGATCTACGTGGGCGGCGTGGTGGCCTCCGTGAACCCGGACAAGTGCGCAGCCTGTCTCACCTGTGTCAGGACCTGTCCCTACGACGCTCCCCGCATCGGTGAAGAAGGCTATGCCATCATCGATCCAGCCGCTTGCCGAGGCTGTGGCGCGTGCGTGGCCGAGTGCCCGGGCAAGGCAATCGCCCTGAAGCATTTTACGGACGAGCAGATCATCGCCAAGACAGATGCCCTCTTCCAGGTATCCGCATGAGGTATCCGTGGGGTATAGGGTGCAGGGTGCACGGTACAAGGTTACTGCCTTGCCCCATCGTTCCATGGACCTTGGTGCCTGTACCGTGAACCCGAGGAAGTTGGAAAACAGAGGGATGAAATATTCACAAATACGGATCATATTAATCAACTCAGGAGTGAACCCATATGTCTGAATTTGAACCCCGTATCGTTGCCTATTGTTGCCAGTACTGAGCGTATTCCGCTGCGGACCTGGCAGGTTCCATGAGACTCTCGTACCCGAGCAGCGTGAAGGTCATCCAGGTGCCCTGCACCGGCCGGGTGGACATCCTTCACCTTCTAAAAGCGATCGAGGACGGCGCGGACGGCGTGTACGTGGCCGGATGCCTGGAAGGGGAATGCCATTACCTGACGGGTAACCTGAAGGCAAAGAAACGGGTGCAGTACGTCAAGAAAGTGCTGAAAGACCTGGGGATGGAGCCCGAGCGCGTCGAGATGTTCAATCTCTCTGCGGGCGAGGGTCCCCGCTTCGCGGAGATCGCGAAGGAAATGACGGAGAGGATCAGGAAGCTGGGTCCGAGCCCCGTCAACATGCGGAAAGCTGCGTAAGAGGTGATGTATGATTATTGCTGATCGAAAGCCCCTTGAAGAGATTCTGGAGATGGTGAAGGAGTGCAAGAAGGTCCTGATCCTGGGATGCAAAGGCTGTGTGACCGTGTGCAACGTGGGGGGCACGAAAGAGGTTGGAATCCTGGCTTCCATCCTCAAAATTGCTCGCAAAAAAGAGGGACGGCCTCTCCAGGTGGATGAAAAAACGATCGAACGACAATGCGACCCGGAGTACGTCTCCCAGGTCAAAGACCTGGTCGGCCAGTACGACGCGGTCATCTCCATGGCCTGCGGGGTGGGGCCGCAGTTCCTGAGCGAAGCTTACCCGGAGGGGAAGTTTTTCCCGGCCGTGAACACCACCTCCTTCGGGGGGGCGACCAGCCACGGGGTCTGGTCGGAGCGCTGTGCCGGCTGCGGGACCTGCGTGATCCACCACTTTGACGGGATGTGCCCTATCGCCCGGTGCTCGAAGAGCCTGCTCCACGGCCCCTGCGGGGGCTCGGCCCGGGGGAAATGCGAGATATCCAAGGAGGTGGATTGCATCTGGGACATGATCGTCCAGAAAAAAATGGCCCAGGGCCGGCTGGAAGACCTGATGAAACCGAAACCCTCCAAAGACTGGCGCACCGCAAGAGACGGCGGGCCCCGGAGGAGCGTGAGGGAGGAGCTTGTCCAATGAACAACCTGAAAGCGGGTAGCAACCTGGAAAAGATGCTCAAAGCGGGACACTTCGCGTTTACGGGTGAGTGCGGCCCACCGAAGGGCGCCAACGTCGCCCATCTCAAGGAAAAAGTCGCCCATCTGAAAGGCGTCGTGGACGCGGTCAACATCACGGATAACCAGACGGCCGTCGTCAGGATGTCGAGCTGGGCCGCTTCCACCCTCCTCATCCAGGAAGGCCTGGAGCCCAATTTCCAGATGGTCTGCCGGGACAGGAACCGTCTCGCCATCCAGAGCGACATCCTGGGGGTGTTCGCCATGGGCGTGCGGAACATGCTCTGTCTCTCCGGCGACCACCAGACCTTCGGGAATCACCCCCAGGCGAAAAACGTCTACGACATCGACTCCATGCAGCTCATCGCTCTGGTAAGGAAAATGCGCGACGAGGGCAAGTTCATGAATGACGAGGAGATCGATGTCGCCCCAAAGATCTTCATCGGCGCCGCAGCCAATCCGTTCGCGGATCCCTTCGAGTTCAGGGTCCATCGCCTGGCGATGAAAATCGCCTCCGGAGCGGATTTCATCCAGACCCAGTGCATCTACAACATGGAGAAATTCCGGGCCTTCATGAAAATGGCCGTGGACATGGGCCTTCATGAGAAGGCCTACATTCTGGCCGGTGTCACCCCCATGAAGAGCGTCGGTATGGCCCAGTACATGGCCAAATCCGTTCCGGGCATGGACGTGCCCGAATCTCTCATCAAGAGGCTACGCGGAGCGGGCAAAGGGAAAGTCGCCGAGGAAGGAATCCGGTTCGCGATCGAGCAGATTCAGGAATTCAAGGAGATGAAAGGCCTGGCGGGGATCCATCTCATGGCGATCGAGTGGGAACACAAGGTCCCGGAAATCGCGGAGCGGGCGGGCCTTCTCCCCAGACCCAAGGTCGCCCAGTGATCATGCGCGAAAACTCTGTTGAGGAATTCCGTCGCTGCCCCACCCCATCGGGAAGGTGGTCTTCGAGGCCGACCCCAGGGGGATGGTCTCTTTAGAGCCGCAACCACCGCCCCAGCCCACGAAGCGGCGCCGAAAAGCCATAGGGTTACGGCAGTAGCCCCAGAGAGGCAACTCTCCGACTGGCTTGGAGGGAATGCGCCTACCCCGGAAAAGACTTGACATCATGGGGGCGGTTGAAGGGATGAGTCCATTTCCGGTTGCGGACTCGCCAGAGACCACCCCCCTGGGGTCGGCCGAGACACGGGTTTCCTTGCGGCTCTTAAGAGACCATCTCCCGGCGAAGTGGGGCCGCACAGGGGACTCACTGAATGAATTCGTGAGACGTGATGCCAGGGGCCCTCTTTTCTCTTGAATTCTTTTGAGTGAATTCAGTACGATATCTCATCCGAGGACCTTTGTTTCAGTTTCGCCCTGACCCTGAGGCTATGATCTTCACGACCAAAAACGCTGAGTCCTTCGACACAGAGAAAGACCTCACAGCTCCCGAGCGTCATATCCTCCAGAAGTTGTTCCTGTGGAAATCCATGGCTTCGAGCATCGAGGAATTCAGGAAGAAAAAAGAAGAAGCGTTGCGCAAGGGATGGAACAATTCCGGGCCCATCCCGGAAGGCAAAGCCCTCCGCTCCATCACCGAAGACCTGGAGCAAAAGGTGGGGGACCGGCTCAGGGAGGGAAAAAAAGGCGGCGGCCTTTCACCCTAAAAGACCCGGTCGAGGTGATCGCAGATTGGTACCCGCTTCCCTCAGGACAGACATGCCACGTCAACCCACAAAAATCCGGCG
>JAGUZM010000510.1 GCA_020060805.1 Deltaproteobacteria bacterium
CCCCTCGGCAGCGGGAAGCAATGGTTTTCGTGGGTCCATCTCAAGGACCTGGCCAGCATGTATTCGTTCCTGCTCGAACACCGGGATATTTCAGGCCCCATTAACTGCACGTCGCCCGAGCCGGTCCGGAACCGGGAGATGACCACGATTCTCGGTCAAGTGCTCGGAAAACCGACTTTCATGCCTGCGGTTCCCGGATTCGTCATTCGCCTCGTCATGGGAGAGTTTGGTTCCGTGCTCCTGAAAGGGCAAAGGGTGCTGCCGAGAAGGCTTCTGAAAAAAGGTTTTTCCTTTCAGTTCCCTTCACTCAAGGACGCCTTGGAGGAGATTACCGCAGGGGGGGGCTGAGGGTTCGCTCTACGCGCCCGGGTTGTCTTTCACAAGCCTTGGGTAGGGTGGCCTGTAAGGAATGCGGTACATGATGTGCACGTCATCGCTGTTGACGTCATAGATTTCGTAGCGTTCGACGCCACGGCCGTCCCATGAATTGAACTCGCCCACACCTCTGTCTCGGATGACGGTGAAGAGTTCCGTTTCGTCGGGCTCATAAAAGTATTCTTCATCAGGAAAATCTTCTCCGGGAATGCTGTAGACGACCGCAAAATACTTCATGTCGTCCCTCGGTCGCTCCTCCACATCTCCGATCAGGGATTGGTAGCTCATTCCCATATCCAGGTTTTCTTCGATCAGCTTGGCTTCCTTCCATACTCTCAGAGAAATGACCTTTTCATCCTTCTTGCTTTTCATGGATACACTCCGTGAGTTTAAGCTTCACAAGAATGATCACCTGGCGCGCTCGATTAACGGCGCCCCGCCGAGCTCCTCAGCCAAAACCTTTGCTCCAAAAAGAAAAAGGGGGGTTACCCCGCTGTGATGGAACCGAGCTTCTGTTCTGAGATGATCATGATTCCTTATATGCCCTTTTGGTTCCACAGGTCAAGCTGAATAAACGGCCCTTGAACTTTGTCCGAGGCATCGCCCCGTTCAGAGCATCAAGTTTTAGTTTTGGGCATTGTAGACCTGCCCATCTTGTGTGTCAACAAAAAGCTGACACAATATAAAGTATAATCCCCTAAATCCCGGGTCCTTTTTTTGCGAGCCTTATCCGGTACAGGACTCAAATATCCTATCCTCCAAAGGCCTTAGATCTCAAAGACGACTCCGGCCTGGGCCGGGAGGTGTGATCTACAAGAATGGGCTTGACTCAGAAGAGGCTTTTCTGCTCTCATGATCGCATCGTATTCACTGCCACCGGTCACGCCTTTTTACCAGAGGTTTTCTCATGAACAACCTCAGAATGTGCTTTAGCTGCTCCTGGCAGGACGCCTGATCCGTTCTGCTGGGAGCCCACCCTGGTCTGCCCCTCGCCAAACCCCCTGGCCCCAAGGAAAGGGCCGGCTTAAACTGATCCAGCCGTTTTTCATGCACCTTGGGTTGGGGCATTCCCAAACCCCAAGTCCCGCAGGGAGACCTGCGACCTGGAAGGAGGTGTCTCATGGCCAAGGAAAAAGAGCAAAAGAACCTGGAAGGCATGGAAGTGCGTTGTGATGTTTGCAGAAAGACTTTTCCCCTGTCTGAGGAGGGGAAGAAGTGCCCCGATTGCGGAATCGGAAGACTCTGGCTGATGGAGAAGGCCGCGTGAAGCGGTTCACCGATGGCCAAAGTCACTCGTTCGGATTGGTCCGCGGCTGCCGGGGTTTGCCATCCCAGCCCATCATGGGATCACTGCTCCGACGGGTATCTGCGTCTAAGGGGCGTTCCCCATTCGCGGAACTTGAGGATTACGACATTTGAGTAGCGCCTCGATTGGGGTAAAGGCAAAAGCTTCTTCGGGGGAGGGGCTCACCCGCCTAAGGTGGGTGAAGCCCCTCCCCTATGAAATCATTTTGTTGGATACCATCGCCGCTCCTCGACCTTCCTCCTCCCTTCCCCGCTCATTTTCATGAGGTTTAAGGGGTTCCCCGCATTTTCTGTTTGATCATTGACTAAACTTAAGATATATTAATTATACTGAATTTAAGTATTTTCCTGAGAACAGGACCGCAAAAAATATGAGCTTTCCCTCCGTTTTAGGCAAGTTAAGCCAGGACTTGGCTATCGACCTCGGCACCTCCAACACTCTCATCTACGTAAAAGGCAAAGGCATTGTCCTCAATGAACCCTCTGTCGTGGCTGTCAGGAAGGATGAGGGGGGAAGGGACCAGGTTCTCGCCGTGGGTAAAGAAGCCAAGAAAATGCTCGGCCGGACACCGGATAAGATTGAGGCGATCCGGCCCATGAAGGACGGGGTGATCGCGGACTTTGAAATCACCCAGGAGATGCTCCGCTCCTACATCCGGAGAGTGCACCCCCGAAGGCTCCTGATGAGGCCCCGGATCATCGTCGCTGTGCCCATCGGCGTGACCCCCGTGGAGAAGAAGGCGATACTGGAGTGTGCGCGCTCTGCTGGGGCGAGCGAGGTTTACCTGATCGAGGAGCCCATGGCCGCGGCGATCGGGGCCGGGCTGCCGATCACGGAACCCACCGGATGCATGGTGGTGGACATCGGAGGCGGCACGACCGAAGTGGCGGTGATATCTCTCGGCGGCATCGTCTACAGCAAGAGCGTGAGGGTGGCGGGGGACAAGATGGATGAAGCCATCGTTCAGTACATCAACAGGAACTACAATTTCCTGATCGGCCAGGGCACGGCCGAACACGTCAAGATGACCATCGGCAATGCTTTTCCTGGAAACGAAAAACAAACCCTGGAAGTGAGGGGAAGGGACCTGGTCACCGGGGTGCCGAGGGTGTTGACGATCGACTCGGACGAGACCCGGGAGATGATCAGCGAAGAGTTGAACACGATCGTGCAAACCGTGCGGAGCGCGCTGGAGCAGATGCCCCCTGAGCTCTCCGCGGATTTGCTGGAGAGGGGCATCGTGCTGAGCGGCGGAGGGGCGCTCCTCAAGAACCTGGACAAGCTCCTGATGGAGGAGACGAAGGTGCCGATCATGGTGGCCGAGAACCCCCTCTACAAGGTGGCGGAGGGCGCCGGCAAGGCCCTCGAGACCGTTTCGATCCTCAAGGAAGTCATGGTTAACTGACAAGCCTTGCAGCACATCGCCCCTGCCCCTCAGCGGCACAGAGAAGATCATGGTGGAGGTTACCTCATTTGAGCTGGGCTGCTTCGAAGCTGTCAGAAAGGGATCTGGACTTTCTGGTCGAATCCGCCGCACCCCATGTGACAGACAAAACAAAATTGAAGCGCCTCCTTCAGGAGGATGAGGATTTCAGAAACAGCTTCGTCGTCGATGAGAGGGTGTTCCTGCGGGTGATGGATGACGAAGAGATCCTGCTGAAGATCTCCTCGCCCCTTTTTTTCGAGATCCTCCTCGCCAGAGCGGTGGCGGAGTTGGCCCAGGGCAGCTTCACCCTGGAGAAAACGAGCACCATGAGGATCCCCGTGTTTGATGCCAAGGCCGTGGTCGATCTTCTTTCCGACCGGGGACTGATTCGGTATCTCGCCCACATGCTTTCGTCCTTCACCAAGAGTGAAAGCTACACGATATCTTTCAGGGCGAGCAAGGGGACATGGCGGAAAGTGCGCTTCAGTGATATGGACTTTCAGAGCCTCCTCAGCCTGAGCCAGGCCGTGAACGAGGAGCACCGATTCGGCCTGTACAAGAGAATCGCGGACATGTGCCTTTTCCTCCTGGGCATCTTCCCCGGTTACGTTGAGCGTCAATACCGCTATCCCCAATCGGGAGACCTCAGGCCCGCAGTCGGCGCCCAGCCGAGGATCCGTCCCGAACAGTACGAGGAAGAGGGGAAAAAGTTTTACAGGCTGGCGGCGGCGCATCCCTCTGCGGGCGAACTCCATCTCTCCGAGGTCTTCTGGACTCTCCATGAGCATTTCCTAAAGGCAAAGAAACCCCTCAACTTCATCTCCGAGCATTATCTCCCGTTCAAGACACAAAAAATTTTCGGCTAGCCCTCTTCCTTCGCCCCTCCGCTCGAGGGACGCCGAGCCCCGCCCTATTGGGGGCCTTTTGTCCTTGACATCGACACTCTTCTTTTTGATACTAAGAATTCTGTAAAATGCCCGTTTTGCAATGCCCGCATTGACCTGCGGGCTTCATCATGTTCATCCCAGGGGAGATCTGATTTGTCGTATGAGTGCTCCGAACTGTTTTCTTATCGGTCTCCAAGAGATAGGGGCCTCCCTCATGGTAAACCGCACAGCCCAATGGCGCATCCTCATCGCGGCATGTTTTACCTTCCTCTTCGCTCAGGTGTGCACTCCCAGCGCACATGCCCAACAGGGGTTCACTCTCCAAAACGTCGTTGAAGAGGCGAGAAAACTCGCGAAAAAGCCTTTCCAGATGGAGGGGGCCGTACCCGAGTTCCTGTTGAAAGTGGGCTATGACGACTGGCGAGACATCCGCTTCGATCCCTCACGAGCCCTCTGGCAGCGAGAGAAACTCCCCTTTACCGTGCAATTCTTCCACCCCGGGTTCTATTATGATCGGACCGTCGTGATTCACACGATTGATTCCACGGGCGTGCGGCCGGTCAGGTTCTCGACAGACCTATTCGACTACGGGAAAAACGAATTCAAAGACAAGGTGCCGGCCAACCTCGGGTTTGCCGGTTTCCGGATCCATTACCCGATCAACACCCCTCATTACCAGGACGAGGTGACTGTCTTCCTCGGTGCAAGCTACTTCCGCGCTGTGGCCAAGAATATGGGCTACGGCATCTCGGCAAGGGGTCTTGCGATCGACACGGCCTTGAGCACAGGGGAGGAATTCCCCTTCTTCAAGAAATTCTGGATCGTCAGGCCTGCACCCGGAGACAAAAAGATCACCCTGTATGCGCTCCTGGACAGTCCCAGCCTGACCGGGGCGTACAGGTACGTCATCACCCCGGGCAAAGAAACCGTCATGGACGTGACGAGCAGGCTTTTCTTTCGCAAGTCTGTGCAGAAGCTCGGCATTGCACCGCTGACGAGCATGTTCTTCTACGGCGAAAACGACCGCCAGCGATTCTGGGATGATTACCGGCCCGAGGTTCACGACTCGGACGGGCTGATGATTGCCACCAGCACCGGCGAATGGCTCTGGCGGCCCCTGACCAATCCCCGCACCCTCCAAATCCACTCGTTTCAGTGCCCGAACCCGGTCGGCTTCGGGCTTATCCAGCGGGACCTTGATTTCGATCACTACCAGGATCTTGAAGGCCGCTACGAAAACCGCCCGAGCGCCTGGATCAGCGCTGTCGGCAAATGGGGTGACGGCCGCGTCGAGCTCATCCAGATCCCTTCCGAGAAGGAGATCCACGATAACATCACGGCCTTCTGGGTTCCGTCGCGGTTGCCCGAGGCCAGCCAGCCGATCTGGTACTCTTATAAAATAAGCTGGCATTTCCCCGGTCCTTCCAGGCCGCCTGCCGGCAGGGTGACGGCGACCCGCATCGCTAAAGGGAAAGACGACAAGACCAAGACCTTCATCCTTGATTTTGCGGGCGGGAAGCTCGAAACCCTGGCCCCAGACAAGCCGCTCACTGCGGTCATCACCGTCGTTGACCCAAAGGCGAAGCTCATCGAACACCAGCTTTACAAGAACAGTGTGACCAAGGGCTGGCGCCTGGTGTTTCAAATCACTTTCGAAGAACCCGGGTCGCTCGACAAAGTTCTCCCCCAAAGCAAGAGAGCCCCCACGGAATTGCGGGCGTTCCTCAAGCTTGGAGAGAGCGCTTTGACTGAAACCTGGACTTATGCCTATCAACCCTGAAATGGACCTGAGAAGAGAAAAACCACCGCCGGCCGGCGGCGAAGACACCTCCGGGAGGGACGCCCTTCAGGGGGAAGAGGCCCGGGCCGCATTCTCAGAAGAGGATTGGGGCAAGGCTCAGCAGCGCCTCATCCTCTATCTTCAATTCCTGAAGGTCCCCCCGTTTGAAGCGCTCGAGCTCGCCCTGGAGGCGCTGAAACGCGCCCGGCTGTCTCCCGAGCTGGATGCCGACAACCCACCGATCACGGCCGCCTTGCGGGCCCTCCGACAACTCCTCACCCAGCGGCCGCCCGCTCACGGCGGGGACCGCACGCCGTCCGCGGAGCTGAAGCCCGCCGTGCGGCAACCCCATGGGGGCCGAGAGGATGACATCTCCAGGGGCGTCAAATCCATGCCTCGCCTGAACCGAGGTTCCATGCTTCCCAAAGGGAGCCGATGAACCAGCGATTTCCCAGCGTTCCCTGGCAGAAAACGGCAAGAGTGCGCCGAGCCCTTCTTCTTGCCCTCATCCTCGTCACCTCCCTGATTGCCAGTTCCCACATGGCAGATCTTCTCCCTCACAAAGGGACGACGCCCCTCGAACTTGCCGTGGTTATCGTCTTTACCGTTCTTTTCGCCTGGATCTCCATAGGTTTCTGGGAAGCCGTTGCCGGGCTCCTCACCCTGGCCCGTCGGTATGATCGATTCGCCTTGAGCCCCAGGGAAGATGAAAAGGTGAGCCTGGACAACAGGGATGCCCTGACCGCCATCCTGATCCCCATCGCCAATGAAGATGTCGGCCGGGTGTTCGCAGGACTTCGCGTGATCTATGAATCACTCGCAAAGACGGGCGAGCTTCAGCACTTTCATTTTTTTGTCCTTAGCGACTCGGCCGACCCGGACAAATGGGTTGAAGAGGAAATCGCGTGGGCACGGACCTGCCGCGCCCTGGATGCTTTTGATCGCGTCTTTTACCGCCGCAGGAAGGTGAACCTGAAACGCAAGAGCGGGAATATCGCGGATTTTTGCAGGCGCTGGGGCCGTAGCTACCGGTACATGGTCGTTCTCGACGCAGACAGCATCATGGCTGGGTCGACGCTCGTGAAAATGGTCTGGGTGATGGAGAGAAATCCCCGGGTGGGCATCCTTCAAACCGCCCCCCTGGCGGCAAACCGGGAAACGCCCATCGCCCGGACCCAGCAATTCTCAAACCATGCCTATGGCCCGATGTATGCTGCCGGACTCCATTCGATTCAGCTGGGTGATTCTCATTTCTGGGGGCACAACGCGATTATCCGGGTGGAGCCTTTCATGGAGCACTGCGCCCTCCCGCAGTTGCCCGGCAAACCCCCCCGAGGGGGTTTCATCCTGAGCCATGATTTCGTGGAGGCGGCGTTCATGCGCCGCGGGGGATGGGAGGTCTGGCTCGCCCATGACCTGGGTGGCAGTTTCGAGGAAGTACCTCCGACCTTGCTTGAGGAGCTGAAAAGAGACCGACGGTGGTGCCAGGGCAATCTTCAGCACATCCGGCTCCTTTTCACCCGGGGGCTCCTCACGGCTCATCGAGCCCTTTTTCTTCACGGGGCCATGTCCTACGGCTCGGCCCTGCTTTGGTTCATCTTCGTCAGCCTGAGCACCGCCGAGGCCATGGTGGAGGCTTTCCGAACGCCCGTTTATTTCCCCACGGGCCGCGCCCTCTTTCCAGACTGGCCCGTGTGGCATCCCCGGTGGGCGTTGACCTTGCTCGCCACGACGGCGATCATCCTGTTTATGCCCAAGCTTTTCAGCGTCTTCCTCCTCGTTGTCAAAGGCCAGTCGCGCCGATTCGGCGGCGTCTTCAGGCTCTTCCTCAGCCTCATCGGAGAGGTCTTCTTCTCCGCCCTTTTTGCTCCCGTTCGGATGCTTTTTCACAGCAAATTCGTTTTTGTCACTCTCCTGGGACGCCAGGTCGGGTGGGGGCCGCAGCAACGGGAGGACCTGGGCACTTCCTGGGGCGAAGCAGTGCGGTTCCACGGAGGCGCTACAGCCCTCGCGCTCCTCTGGGCAGCGGCCCTTTTCCTGATCAACCGATCCTTTTTTTGGTGGAGCTCGCCGATCTTTCTCCCTCTTATCCTCTCTATCCCCCTCTCCGTTCTGTCGAGCCGGGCGGGGGCAGGCCGGTGGCTCCGAAAGCTGGGGGTCTTTTTGGTGCCCGTGGAGATTTCTCCGCCCCCGGAGATTGAGTCGCTTCAGAGGATACTCTACATCCAGGAGGTATCCAGGCAGACCCTGCCGCTGCACGAGAAGGAGAGCGGTTTTGTGAAGGCCGTGGTCGATCCATGGGTCGTCGGCCTCCATCTTTCCCTTTTGCGGAAAAAGAGACGTCTTTCAGAGGCGATTGCCAAGAGGCGCCAACGCCTCCAGGATAAAGCCTTTTCCCAAGGCCCGAAAGCTCTCTCGACAAGGGAGAAAAAAGAAATTCTTTATGATCCAGGGGCTCTCCTTCAGCTTCATCGAAGGGTCTGGGAGTCTTCTGACCCTGCAGTGACCCAGAGGTGGGGACTTCCGTCGTGAGGGGCATGCGTTTTTTTTGATACGGGGTTGGAAAAACAGGGAGCCCTCCCTGGAGAGCTCGGCCCTCTCTTCCCTCTTTTGCTCAGGCGATGGAGGCGGGGTTCTCCTAGGCCTGGTTGTTGTTCCTAGCGTTCCATGGCCTGGGAACGGATGCCCTTGGAAGCGAGCTCTGCCGCGTTGATATCCGCACCGTCCTTGGTGTGATAGGCGCCTGTGTAGAGCCGGAACTTTGATCCGGCTTCCGGGACGACGTAGGCAGAAAACCCGAGGTTGAACAGCTCCCCTGACCTCTTTTTCGCCTCTTCCCTGCTCCCGTACACGCCGATCAGCACGGCGTACTTCGTCCTTTTTACCTCAGCGTCCTTGATCTGTTTCCTGGCGATGAAACCCGCCGCCTCCGCCTCGCTCCTGAAGTAGCCTGCAAAAACGCGATACCAGGTTCCCTTTTCTCCGAGATGAACCCTTGCCCAGTATGCGGTCAGTTCCTCGTGTTCATACTGGGAGGTTATCTTCTTTGCCGTCTCAACGGATTGGTATGATCCCAGGTAAACCGAATAAGGGTAATTGAGCGAGCCCTGAGGCAGGGTCCCTTCCGCTGGGGCAGGGGGCCGGACTTGCTGCGCCGGAGGCTCTGCCTTGGGTTTGGGCTGGCTTGGAGGCGCGGGCTGGGGCGCGGGCTGAACCGGCACAGGCTTCGGCTGCGGTTGGGCTTGCGCCACAGCCGGGGCCGGGGGAGGAGCCGGCGGGGATGCCGGCTTGGGCTCTGGCGGCGCCGCAACAGGGGTTGGTGCTTCGTGAGAGGCCTGCGGCTGCGGGGGTTCCACTCTTGGCTGGACATGCTGAGCGGCCGCGGGAGGTTCCTGTCTTCCCGGTTCCTGCTCAGGCTGCTTTTGCGCGACAGGCGCGGGCGGTTCTACCTTGACTGGTTCCTGTTTCGCCACCGCCGGCGGAGGTTCCTTTTTGGGGGGCACCGCTGAAGGGGCTGGAGTGCTCGGTTCAGGAGAAGCGGCAACCTTCTCTCCCCCCTGCTTCTGGCCGGGCTGGGTTGGGGCCTTAGCGGGAGCCTTTGGCGGTGGTCTCCTTGGAGGCGGTGCTTGGACAACCTCCTTCTTTCCTAGGCCGAACATATCAATGATAGCGGTAACATCGACGACGCCTAAGTAATTGAGCACAGCACCCCCAAGGATCAGCAACAGGAGGGTGAGAATGCCTATTTTGGCGATACTCACGGGCCGCTTGGGTTTATTCCCGGTTTCAATTTCGGTGATCGTTTGCGGGGGAGACGCTGGCCTTGCCTTTCCGTGCGCTTGTGGTTTTGGCGGTACAGGCTTTCTCGCCCCACCAGGGGGTTTTCTTGATGCCGTTCCTTGTCCGCGGCCCCCGGCTGGCTGCGACCCTTGTTGTGGCTTCTTAATCGACTCGGTCGCTTCCTTGAAGATATCCTCAAAGATCTCGGCGCCGTCAGAAAAAGCGTCGCCCTCTTTTCCTTTCTTAGGATCCTCTTTTGCCATCCATAACCCCCGTGAGGAGGCCTCATGCGGCCAATATCTGCAAAAACGATATGTATATTTTTACCAAATCTTTCATAAAATTGCAACATGAACGGCATTTTGGTTTTTCCAGATAAGCGGTACTTTGGTTAGAACAGAGGTATTGGGAAGAAGCGTCATTTGACATGAAGGAGGCAAGTAAGACAAGGACGGCCAAAGGCTAGCCAAAAATCTTCGATAATTCGTCCTGGTGATACACGGGTAAAGGGGTGGCCTTTGAATCCTTGATCAGGGTCATTCCTTTCTTCTTTTCTACAAAGATCCCGATGCGATCCGCCGCGATCCCTTCTCTCCGGAGTGCCCCCAGCAACGCATCGGAAACCGAGGGGGCCGCCCCTATCAGGAGAGACCCTGAAGCAAACACCCCCAAGGGGTCCACACCGAAGTGTTCGCACAACCTCTCCGTTTCTTCGCTCACGGGAATCCTTTCGCGATAGACTTCCACGCCCAGACGGCTCGCCGCGGCCAATTCATATATGCCTGTTGCGATGCCCCCTTCCGTCGGGTCGTGGAGCGCGTGGACCTCAGCAAAAGAGGCTGCGACGGATGCTTCTTTAAGGATGCTGATTCCGGGCTGTCGAAGATAGCCCTGGGCCAGAAGGATGAGTCGTTTCTCAAAATGGGCCTTCAGTTCTTTTGCCTTTTCAAGAGCGATGATCGCCGTGCCCTCGATGGCTGCGGCCTTTGTCATGATCAGGTCATCCCCGGGCTGGGCTGCAGAGCTGGGTTTCAGCTCGCTTTTGTTGACTTCTCCCAGCATCTGGCCGACGACCACGGGAATATTGACACACCTTGTCACCTCCGTATGGCCGCCGCAATAGCTAACCCCCAGGGTCTTGCAGGCCTTTGAAATCTGAGAGAAGATGTTCTCCACCGTCCTTTCGTCGCTTTTGGGGGGCATAAGAACGGTGGCCAGGAACCATAAGGGTTTTCCGCCCATGGCTGCGATGTCATTCGCGTTGATATGGACGGCATAGTAGCCGACCTCGCTCGTCACGTGGGTGATCGGATCCGTCTTAGCGACGAGGTAGATGTCTCCCATGTCGATGATCGTGGCATCTTCCCCGACCCCCGGCCCGATCACGATGCGAGGATCCTGCCCCGTGTATTTGGCGATGAGCCTGCCCAGGATATGCGGGTTGATTTTACCGAAAGGCAATCTCGATTTCATGACGGTCCCGGCTTTCTGTCCAGATTTCACCCCCTGCGCCGCAGCATATCTTCTTTGGAGGCCCTGTCAAGCTTCCCGCCCTCGGAAGCACGGAAACCCACTCAATAAGCTTCTTTGCTCCGCCCCTATACCCAATCAGGGTTGCGAAAATGCCTGACAACCGGATCCCCCTGCCATGGGAGACTGTGTCGCAAGGCCGATGGGTTGTCATTCCGGACGAGGACGCCCCTGGCGGCCGAGCCCACAGGAGGCGGACAAGCTCCGGAATCCAGGAAATGTCTGCGATTCCTGCTTCTACTGGATTCCGGCTCTAGCATAGAGCTTGTTGTCTTTTCCTTATCTGTGTGTCATGATAAATCCTTTCGGGTCGTCTTCAGATTCCTCATGTGGAGGTTTGTTCCATGGATTGTGTTGAAACCGCATTCGCTCTTTTCAAACAAGGCTTCAGCTGAACCCAAGCAATCCTCGCCGGTTTCGGCGAGTCCTACGGGATTGACCGGGAGACCGCTTTCAAGCTTAGCCGAGCCTTTGGAGCCGGTATGGGTCTCGGCATGGAGTGCGGCGCAGTGACAGGCGCTTTCATGGTCATCGGCCTGAGAGTGGAAGGGGAAAAAGACGAGCGGGACGCCAGGTTCAAATCCTACGATTTGGTCAAGGAGTTTATCCATCGTTTTGAAGCGCGCCACGGAACGATCCTTTGCAGGGAGCTCATCGGAGTCGATCTGGGCACCCCTGGGGGTAGAGAGCGGGCGCTGAAAGAGAACCTATTCCAGACCCTTTGCCCTGATTTCGTCAGGACCGCGTCCGAAATCCTGAGGGACATGGGTGAATGACCCGGCGAGATTTCAAAACGGATTGGTGGCGATGAGGATGATCTTTCCCCGGGCAGGGAACGGGGCTCGGAAATCCCGGCCCTGGAATCAGAGGGCATCGCTCCATCAACAAAAAAGGGTGAGACCGGACGGCTGACCCCTTGGAAAGCATGGTGGGCCTGGAAGGACTCGAACCTTCGGCCAATTGATTAAGAGTCAACTGCTCTACCAACTGAGCTACAGGCCCCAAGAAGTGGAGCGATGGAGCAATGGAGCATTGGAGTAATGGTTAACAGACTGAATTCAGATGGATTGCAACCCAATACTCCAGTACTCCAATTTGGCAGTACTCCATGTTTTGTAAGCGCGCCCGGCAGGATTCGAACCTGCGGCCTACGGGTTCGAAGCCCGGCGCTCTATCCAGCTGAGCTACGGGCGCAGTGGGTGTTGTTTCAATTAGCAACGAATGCCTTTCTTGTCAACAAAATTCCATTGAAATTTTGCTTGACATCCCGGGCTGCCTCTCATAAAAATATTATTTTTGAATTTTCCCATAGGGGCATTTTCCTATGAAAACGTTCATGGCAAAAGAATCGGAAGTCAACAAGAAGTGGTACGTGGTCGACGCCAAAGACAAAATCCTCGGCAGGCTGGCGACCCGTATCGCGACGCGGCTCAGGGGTAAACATAAGCCCATCTTCACGCCCCATGCCGACACCGGTGACTTCATCGTGGTGGTCAACGCGGAAAAAGTCAGCCTGACCGGCAACAAGTGGGACAAAAAGATCTATTATCACCACACGGGGTACACGGGTGGCCTGAAGCAGATCTCCGCGAAAAAACTGCTCGAAAAGAGGCCGGAGGACATCATTCGCTTTGCCGTCCGAAGGATGCTCCCGAAGAACAGTCTTGGACGCCGCCAGCTTAAAAAGCTGAAAATTTACGCCGGTCCCGACCATCCCCACGAGGCACAACAACCCGAAATTCTGGAGATTTAAATGTCTGCTGAAAGCTTTCATGCTGTAGGTAAAAGAAAGAGCGCTGTCGCCCGGGTCTGGATGAAACCGGGGCGCGGCCTCATCACGATCAACAAGAAGCCCATGGATGAATACATTGCCAGGGAACTGGACAGGTTGATCATCAAGCAACCCCTCGAGCTGACGGATTCCCTGGGAAAGTACGATATCCTGGTCACCGTGAGGGGTGGCGGCATTTCCGTCCAGGCAGGAGCGATCCGCCATGCCCTTAGCCGCGCGTTGATCACCATCAACGCGGATTTCCGTGGGCCTCTGAAAAAGGCCTCTCTCCTGACGAGGGATTCCAGGATTAAAGAGCGAAAGAAGTACGGATTGCGGGGTCCGCGAGCCCGCTACCAGTACTCAAAACGGTAGCCGCATTCCCGGTCAACGATCGATCCTGCGGCAACGAATTCAGGAGCATGTGGGGAAGTCAGGGGTGGCTTCCCCATTTTATTTCTTGACCATAACCTAGTCCTGTCGGAAATCCGTGGAGCTGAACCGAAACATCAAGATGATCCTTCAGTATGACGGGACTCGCTACCACGGCTGGCAGCGACAGAGAGAAGCTCCCACGATCCAGGGTATCCTGGAAGACACGGCTCAAGAGCTCCTGTCAGAACCGGTGACCCTCATCGCCTCCGGTCGGACCGATGCGGGTGTACACGCTCTCCATCAGGTCTGCCACTTCTTCACCAGGTCAAACATTCCCCCCGAGTCCATAAAAAGAGGGCTCAATTCGATGATTCCTTCGGACATCCGCGTCAAAGAGGCGGTGTACGCCCGGCCGGATTTCCATGCCCGGTATTCCGTGATCAGCAAGACCTATGAATACCGGATCCTGAACAGCCCGGAGCTTGACCTCTTCCTTCGGTTTTACACCTGGCATGTAGCCTTGAGGCTGGACCTGGACAAGATGAGGCATTGCCTCGCGTCGCTGCTGGGTCAGCATGACTTCTCCTCGTTCAGGTCCTCGGGGAGCGGAAACATGAATCCCGTGAGGGAAATGATTCGGGCGGAGTTTCAGGAATCCGAGGGAGGCCTCATGCGGTTTGTGTTTGAGGCGGACGGTTTCCTGAGGCACATGGTTCGAAACATCGTGGGCACCGTTGTTGACGTGGGCCGGGGAAGGATCGAGGCGGAGGCTTTTGATGCTATCTTCAGGTCCGGAGACAGGCAAAAGGCAGGAATAAAAGCGCCGCCTCAAGGGCTTTTCCTTACCATGGTCAAGTATGATTAGCCCCACAGGAGCCCGGGTGCCGAGAGAACCGCACTTCTGTAATGTTCGGTCCCGGCGGGCAGCCAGATCTGGATCGCCCTGAGGAAGCTCAGGCTTTTGAAACAGTCGGGCCCTTCCCCTTTTCCTTTCCGGCCTGAGAACTTTCTGCCAGCGTGTCAGTCACCGTCGAATGGACCTGCCGAAACACCTCATCAAAATTGTTCACAGACAACCGCCCCATCTCGATGAACTTGATGACAATCTCCTTGGTGACTTTCATGGCAAGTTCATCTTCCTGCTTCATTGCATTTCCCCCTTAAGAAAACCCCCGCTGTGGAAGAAGGCATGTTGAAGGCCAGCGGGGGTGGATTTAAGAAGAACCCGTGAGAGCCCTCCTTGGCTTCACCTTGTAGCAAAGGGGGAGTCAAAAATCAACAGGGAAGGGAAAACACGGGGATATGGAAGGAGTAAACGGGCTCCCATCAGCTCCAGACACCCGGAATCAGGGCGTCGCATTTCGGGCACCGGTCATTTTTCATCACGTTTTTTTTGACATAGAACCCGAAACGGTCAATCAGGAGCGCCTTGCACTGGTGGCAGAAGGTTTTTTCTCCTTCATCGCCCGGCACGTTGCCCGTGTACACGTACTTCAGGCCTGCCTCGTATCCGATGTCTTTGGCCCTGTGGATGCTTTCGGGAGGGGTGGAGCGGATGTTCGTCAGGCGGTACGTGGGGTGAAAGCGGCTGATGTGCCAAGGAATGCCCGGGTCAAGGTCATAGAGGAACCGTGCCAGGGTTTTGAGCTCCTCCGCGCTGTCGTTGAGGCCTGGTATGAGCAGGGTCGTGACCTCCAGCCAAACACCCGCCTTTCGCATGATCTCGAGGGTTCGCAACACCGGGTCCAGTTTCGCCCCACACTGCTCCTTGTAAAACTTGTTCGTAAACGCCTTCAGGTCGACATTTGCGCCATGCAGGTCGGGGTATATCTCCTTTAGACACTCCTCTGTCATGTACCCGTTGGAGACAAAGATGTTCTTGAGCCCTTGGGTCACGGCCAGCCTTGCCGTATCCAGGGCAAGCTCAAAAAAGATGGTCGGCTCCGTGTAGGTGTAGGAAAGAGTGGAGGAGCGGCTGTGGGCTGCTTCCTCAACCAGCATGGCGGGCGTCATGTCTTCGCCCCAGATCTCATTGCGATCGGCGGGCATCTGGGAGATGTCCGCATTCTGGCAGAAAAGACACTTGAAATTGCAGCCCACTGTGGCGAAAGAATAGGACCGGCTGCCCGGAAGAAAATGAAAAAGAGGCTTCTTTTCGATCGGGTCCACATGTCTTGCGATCACCTTCCCGTACACCAGGCTGACGAGGGTCCCCCCCTGATTCTCTCGAACCCCGCAAATCCCTCGCGCCCCCTCTTTGATCAGGCAATGGTGATTGCATAGGAAGCATCGAACCCTCTGGCCCTCCTTTTTTTCATACAAATAGGCTTCTTTCATCCTCCGGATGAACCTCCGAAAAACGGTGCGCTCCCATGGTCACACCCCTCGCTACGGTTTGCCTCACCTCATTCAGGCCCATTTTGAGCGGGTGCTGCTCGGTCCTGGCCCCGTATCGTATGCTGACGGCAAGACTCAGAAAGGAACCGAAAGGGCAGTGCTCGGAGTGGGAGTGATCCGGGGTGAGCCCGTAGATCTTCTCCAGGAAAAGGCCTTCCACGTGGCCGCAACGGGACATGATGGGCACATTCCCGAACGCTGAACGGGCATAGGACTTGAGGTCCCACAGGTTGTACAAGGTGACGTGGCTGAACAGGGATTTGCGGAAAAAGCTTCGGAACTTGTTCAGGAGGCAGTACCACGAGAGGCTGTTCATCACCCCGATGAAGACCTTTCTTTTCACCACCCTCTTCGCCTCTCTCAGGGCTTCCAGAGGGTCGTCCAGAAACTCCAGGGTGTTGATGAGAACAGCCAGGTCGAACTCATTGTCGTCAAAGGGAAGGTCCTCGGCCATCCCCACCTTCAGGGTGGCCTGGTCACGAAGGCGCTTCTCCGCTCTCCGGATCATGTAGGATGAAGCATCGACACCATAGACATCCAGCCCAAGCCTGCGGAACATCGTGAGGTGGTTCCCTTCTCCGCAACCGATATCCAGGATTTTTTCTCCCGGTTGGGGGTCCAGAAGAAGAGGAATCGACCTTTCCACAAGCCTTTCCATCGCTCTCCCCGGCGGGGAGGTATACCATGCTTCATACAGGTTGGCAGCTCTGGCATCAAAGATAAGACTCATGAGAAACCCAAAGTGGCTAATGGTTCGGTCTACTCATGAACAAGGGAAGGAGTCCGCGCCAAAACAAAATATTATCGGATCTCATAGACGTTGTCAACCATCTCCGGCCTTTGGCCATCCGCCGTCATTGAATTCTGAAACCGAATTTGTTAGCCTTCCGATTCATAAACCCGAACCCCTCCGCCCGGATCGGCATCGCCCCCCTACTGCGACCGTACAGAGGCGATTCCCCGATGAACGGAGAGGATGATATTGACGCCGGAAAAAACGGGGCCTCCTCCATGCACTGCCGCTTTCATCCAGACCGCGAAGCCTATACCACCTGCCAGAAGATGCAAATCGGTTACTGCCGGGAGTGTTTGGACAAGTGTGAGGCCTGCACGGATCCTTGCGGTTACTGCAAACACCGGTCTCAGTGCATCATATGGGAGCTTTGCAAGAAAAGCGACAAACGGTATCTATTGGAAGATAGAATGAAAGGGACCCCCTGACCGGTTGTGACGGGCGGGGTTTCGGGCCAGGCAAATCGGCCGACAGGCTGTTAATCATGACAACGGTGAGCACCCATGGGTAAGAGGTCATTCCGCTCCCGGCGGCAAATCAAAGGGGTCCTGTTCGACTTCGACGGCACCCTTACCTTCCCTGGCGCTCTGGACTTCCCGGCCATAAAACGGGAAATGAATTGCCCGGCAGACATGGCGGTCCTCGAATTCATCGCGACCCAGCCGGCGTCGAAGAAAGGAGCTCTTTGGAAGATCCTGGAATTGAGAGAGACTCAGGCGGCGGAGCAATCACGGCCCAATGCGGGAGCGGAGAAGTGCCTTTCGGAGCTCAAACGGAGGGGCATCCGCCTCGGGATCCTCACGAGGAACAGCCTTCAATCCGTCGAACAGGCCCTGCGAAAATTCGAAGGATCCCGTGCCAATGACTTCTCGGTCATCATGACCAGGGATGATTGTCTGCCGAAGCCCCATCCGGACGGGGTTATCAGAGCTTCCGTTTTGATGGGCATCGCTATCGAGCAACTGATGGTGGTGGGCGACTTCCGGTTTGACATTATGGCAGGCAAGGCGGCAGGGGCATACTCGGTATTGCTTACCAACAGGAGCGAACCCGCCTCAGGGCCCGATGATCCGGAGCCTGACTGCGTCATCGATCACCTGGAGGAACTGCTCGACCTGATCTAGCGGGTTGCTTACAAACCCCGTGCTCGCAGGCTGCTCAAAAACGCCTAGATGCCAGGCGCCCGAAATCCCGAGGAGCGAGGCATACATATAGGTACGCCGCAGCAACGAGGGATGAGGGCAACACAGCAGATGGGTGTTTTTCAGCAGCCTGCTAATTCTCTGTGACCAACAACTCCTGCCCCGGAAAAATCATGCTCCTTGTCGTCAGGTTGTTAATCCTGAGAAGTTCTGCGAGGTTCATCTGGTGTCTTTTTGCGATGAGGAAGGGGCTGTCTCCCTCCTTGACCTTGTAAGTCTTCATTTTTCCAGGAGTGATGCTCTCCGCAGACCCCGAAGGAATCAACAGAACCTGCCCGAGCTGAAGGGTCGTGCTTTTCAACCCATTATGCGCCTGGATATCTTTTACGGTCGTGTTGTACCGGTTGGCGATTTGGTACAGGGAATCCCCTTGTTTCACCTCGTACTTGATCGTTTTTTCCTGCCCTGTCGCCTGCTTTACGGAAGCCGGGTTGGGTTTGGGACCAGAGCTTGCCACCCTGATCGGTATTTTCAGCTTCATCCCCGTCTTCAAGCGTGAATTCCCCCTCAGGTTGTTGAGGTCGATGACATCATCCGGATCCGCCCTGTACCTGGCGCTGATGCTCCTCACCGATTCTCCACTCCTCACGTGATGGACCCTGTAAGCGATGGAAGGAGGACACCAGGCAGGAATCTGCTCCACCTTGGCCAGAACCACCTCACCCTTTCCCTGCGGGACTTTGAGGGAATAAGGGGTATCGGGGGTGAGGTCCAGCCTAAGCTCGGCATTCATCTCCTCCAGCTCCTCCCGGGGCACCTTCAGGTTTTCCGCGATGGTCTTCAATTCCATCTGCTTGCTCACGGTCACCAGTTCGGGCGTCAGTTCATTGTCCGGGCTGGGCAGGTCCATCCCATAGGCAGAGGGATTGTTCACGATATGTAGCACAGCCATGAATCTCGGCACATAGGCCGCTGTCTCTCTCGGCAGCTTTTCGTAGAGATCCCAGAAATTGTCCATGTAGTTGATCTTCTGCGTCTTGATGCGGTTAAGCACTCCGTATTCGCCGCAGTTATACGCGGCAAGAGCCGTGGTCCAATCCCCGAAGATCTGATGAAGTTCTCGCAAGTACGCGATCGCCGCCCGGGTGGATTTCTCGAAGTCCATCCTCTCGTCGACCCAGCGGTCCCTCTTCAGCCCGAACCGGTATCCCGTGGAGGCGATGAATTGCCACATCCCAAGAGCCCTGGCAGAGGAATGGGCCCTTACTTTATACCCGCTTTCGATCAGGGGGAGCCATGACAGTTCTTCCGGGAAACCCGCTTCTTGAAGAGCTCTGACGATGGCGGGCCGGTACTTCCCGGAACGGCGGTACGCGTTCATGAAGAAGTCACGCTCCCTTGTCTTGAACGATTCTATCTCCTTGATAACGTAATGGTTCATCGCAAGAGGAATCGCCTTTGAGATTCCTCCGGCAACCGTGTACCTCGACGCGTACACCTCCACAATCCGTTTGGAGATGGTCAGGCGGAGGTCTTCTTTTTGTTGCAAGAGCTTGGGGTCGTCACTGCCGTCAGCTTTCAAAATCATCGCATAGGCTTTATCCAAGGCTTCAATGGCGCCATCCAGCTCGCCACGCTCCCAGAGGCTGTTTGCCGTCTCGCAATATTCCAGGGCCGAATCGAGGATCTCTTCACTGGTCATTTCCTCGCCGTTCTTGGCGCCACCGTTCTGGGACTCCGGAAGCGACGATGCCGACACCTCCCTTTTGCCCGCGGACGGTAGCCCTCCATTATCGCTCGTTTTGCTGGAACCCGCCGGCTTTGACGCAGTGAGCGTCGGTGGGCTTTCTTTTTTCTTCGGATCAGAGGACGTTACGATTGCATCAGGCGACTTTTCAGCCGTCTCATGCGGGGACAATGTCCCACAACTCGAAAAAACGGCCATGCCCAAGGGTAGGATCAAGCTTACTGCAAACAGACTTCTCCATCTGGCGATCATGAGAAAATCCCCTTTTCCTCGTTTTCATGCAATGCTTTCCTGAGCTGGAAAAAGTACATGGGTGGCTTTGGGAAAAGCCCTTCCTTTTGTAGCACCCTGACATGCATATAAATTATAGAAGAACATGAACAATTGGTCAACACCATATCACGATTGCCTTGTGGAATTTTCGCGAATCCGTCCCTTCTGGACCCGAGGGGAGGCTCGACAAATGTTCC
>JAGUZM010000438.1 GCA_020060805.1 Deltaproteobacteria bacterium
CCTCCAGGGGAATGGGATCATGGCTGTGGCCAAGCATTTCCCAGGCCTCGGGCGAACCGCTGTGGATCCCCATTTCCAGCTCCCGAGAATAGACATCGACCGGGAAGAAGTCGAAAAAATCAATTTGCCTCCATTCCAGGCCGCGATTGACGAGGGTGTGTCCGCGGTCATGACGTCCCACGCCATCTACCCTGCCTTCGATGCCGAGACACCCGCAACCCTCTCCCCTGCTGTCCTGGTGACCCTGCTGAGGGAGAAGATGGGGTTTGAAGGACCGATCATCACCGACGACCTCGAGATGGGGGCGATCGCGAAGCACTTCGGCGTTGCGGAAGGGGCGCGGCGATCTTTTGTGGCGGGTGCGGACATTCTCCTCATCTGCAAGAACCAGGAAAACGTGCTGGAGAGCATAAGTCTTCTTCGGAGCGACTTGCTCAAAGGGGAGATCAAGGTGGAGAGATTGGATCAGTCCATCCAGAGGATCGAGAAGATAAAATCCCGCTTCCTCAGCCCCATGGATCAGGTTTCGATCGCGAAGGTGGAAGAATATTTCAACTCGAAAGAAAGGGCCTAGAGGAAGAGGTACAAGGTTCACGGTACACGGTGAACGGAAAGAAGCGCTGGGACAACCGACATGCGGCGGTGTCAAAGCTTAAAACCATTGAGGGTCCGGGGCTTCGATATAAAGCGTCTCATCCCGGGTGGGGTGCTTGAAAGTCAAGGACCGGGCGAGCAAGCGGATCGTTCTGTCCCCGGTGGGAGAAGAGGCGCCATACCGGACATCACCCACCACAGGGCACCCAACGGCACTGAGCTGCGCCCTGATCTGGTGTTTTCGTCCTGTGTGGAGACTGATTTCCAAGTGCGATTGATCCGCTTTGATGGCCAGGGTCTTGTAGCTCAGGATGGCTTTTTGCGCCTCCGGCGCTCCTTCGTCAACGACGTGGACGCGCTTTTCCCCTTTTTTCAAGTACGAGACGAGCAGGCCATCGGCCGGGTTCAATCTGCCGTGCACCACAGCCCAGTAGATCTTTTCCACTCCCCTTGAACGGAACTGCTCGGACATCCGGGAGGCTGCCTTGGAGGTCCGTGCAAAGAGCACGACCCCTGACACGGGCCGGTCCAGACGATGGACAAGGCCGAGAAAGACCCTGCCTGGTTTGCCGTATCTCGCTTTGATATACTCCTTGGTGACGTCCAGGAGGGTGATGTCGCCGGAGATGTTTCCCTGAACGAGAATTCCCGCAGGCTTGTGCACTGCGATAAGGTGGTTGTCCTCGTAGAGAACCTCCAGGTCGTCTGCCATCAGGATGGGGTCAGAAGGGGGATTCATTTGGATCATGCTTTCCCGTTCGAAAAAGGGACCAGGAAACCGTAAGTCGAAGGCTCGGCCATTTCGTCAAAAACTGGCTCCCGGTTTGCCGTCCCTCAAAGAATGGTTCCAGCGAAGCAATTTAACCCTGAATGAAAATCAGTACAAGCAACTTTGGCTGTTCCATACGCTGCTTCGGGAAAAAAACGAGGCCTATGACCTCACCCGGATCTACCAGTTCGACAACATGGTGCAGAAGCACTATATCGATTGCATCCTGGCGGCCAAACTCCTGAACTGGGAACTCCCGTCGCCGCTGCTGGACATAGGCACGGGCGCAGGGTTTCCCGGCATTCCTCTGAAGATTGCCTGCCCGGAGGCGGAAATCATCCTCTCCGAGGGGCGACACAAAAGGGTGCAGTTCCTGAGGGAAGCGGTGGAGGCTCTCGGCCTCAAAGGGATCCGCATTTACGATCACAAGGTCTACAGCTCTTTCGGGTTGAGCATCAGGGGGGTGATCACGCGAGCCCTGGAATCCATCCCCAAGACCCTGGCCCGTGTCAGGTCAAGCCTTCCCCCGGGCGGGAAAGCCATTTTCATGAAGGGGCCTCAGTGCGGCGACGAGATCCGGAAAGCTCTGATGGAGCATGGCGAAGGGTACCGCCTGCTCCAGGATCTCTCCTACACGATTCCCCACTCCTCCCATCACCGAAGGCTCGTCATCTTTGAACGTTCGGGGGCTACCTAGGCCGGTCCAAGTCCGCCATCTTGTCCTCCCGCCTCCTTTGCCAGATCCTCCGGTCCCCTTCCTTGGGAATCCGGTCCCGGCCTTTCAGCATCAACGTGACGATCAAGGCGATGACGAGAACTGCCTGGAACAGCCCGAGAAGGGCTTCCGTGGTCCTCTGGTCCATGATGATGAGGGCGCTGACGCCGAAGCAGGCGGAAAGGGTGGAGATGATGATGACCACTTCCTTGCGGGCAAACCCGAAGAAAAGTAGCCGGTGGTGCAAGTGATCGTTGTTGACGCATTTCAGGAGTTGGACAAAAGTCTTCGCCTTACCGTTTTTGATCCTGGAAAGGTTGACGTAGACCATGTCGAAGATGAGGACGCCGAAGATGAGGACAGGCGAAGTGAGGGATACAAAGTGGCTGGTCCTGGACCACTCGCCGAGCACGGCAAGCCCTGCCAGGGTGAACCCGAGGAACGTGCTTCCCCCGTCGCCCAGGAAAAGAAGGGCCGGTTTCCCGACCCTGAAATTATAAGGCATGAACCCTGCGCAGGCTCCAGCCATTGCCATGGCGAACCAGCCGAGGGCGGGCTGGTCAGTGTTGAAAGCGATGATGCCGAGAAAGATGGTGCTGATGATGGACATGGATACAGCCAGG
>JAGUZM010000541.1 GCA_020060805.1 Deltaproteobacteria bacterium
CCGTAACCCGCCCCCTCGATCGCGGCGATCATCTCATCCAGGCCCGTTATGGTCGGGACGTACTCGACCCTCGCACGCTCTGAAGCAAAATTGACCGAAGCGCTGATGATTCCCGGCACCTTTTTTTTGAGCGCCCTTTCAACAGCCATGGCGCAATTGGCGCATGTCATCCCTGTGACCGGAATATCCACGCTCGCCCGGGCGACGCTGTACCCTGCGTCTTTGATCTTCTCAAGGACAGCCTCGACCTGAACCTTTTCCGGATCAAAGGAGACGGAAGCCTGCTCAGAGGCAAAATTGACCCTGGCTTCGTTCACGCCGGGCAGCTTCCTGACGGCTCGCTCGATATTCACGGCGCAGCTGGCACAGGTCATTCCGGTCAAAGGGATGGTCACGTTTTTTTCAGCCATGGCTCGGTCCTTTAATCAATCCACCGCAGGATAGTTGATCTCCTTCAGGGTAGATTTGATCTTGTCCAGGCTCGCGGGAGCGTCCCAACTGACGGTGACCTCCTTTTTCTTCTGGTCTCCGTCAACCTTGGACACGCCTTGGATCTCCCCGAGTTCCCTTTTGATCGCCGTGACGCAATGGCCGCAACTGATGTTGGGAACAGAGAGTTTTGTTGTTTCCATGAGAGTCATGCTCCTTTCGCTTGATGATAGGTATTTAAGTAACAATGAATTTGTTTATTTCAATGTAATCACCGATTTTCTGTCTTGAAGTGGATCTCCTCCGGCAGAGGAGCCGAGGACCATTTACTCTCTCGCCGTCGGAACGATCATCATCGATGAACTTGGTTTGGAGTTTCGGGGGTGGGAGTGAAGGGGCATTGCCTGATCTGTACTGCCCTTAGACCTCTAGAATGCTTTCGAACCTTCAAAAAAAAATCGGGGGTGGAGCGCCTCCACCCCCAAATTCTTCTCCATTAATTCCAGCAGGACCCGGGGCCGTAGCCTCCCCTGTGCCAGCCCCCTCCCATGTGGCCGTATCCCATGCCGCGGTCGAATCCCATGCCACGCTCATATCCCATTCCCCTGCCCTTGGGGCCGTGCCCCCAGCCTCTTCCGAATCGGGCATCGGGGTTGATCTTTCTCTCTTCCTTCGAGAGAGAGAGTCTTTCCTGAGCCATCTTCCCTTTCAGGTCACTGACCTCTTTCTGAAGGGCTTTCGCTTTCTCGAAATCAGGATTCGATGTGTTCATGAGCACCCTGAGCTCAGACTGTTTAGCCAACAGCTGGCTTCTCAACTGGGCGGTGTCGTCGAAGAATTTCTGGTGGAGCTGATCGAGTTGCCCCCTCTGCTCCTCCGTCAGGTTGGCCCCGCCGTACCGTGGGCAGTAGTCCCTGCCCGCGTCAGCATACCGGCCTCTTCCCATTCCAGGACCTTGAGCCATTGCCGGGACGGCAAGAGCCGCAACCAGCACCATCACGCCTGCAACCGTCAGTATCCTTTTCATTTTTTCCCTCCTGGTGAAATCTTTTTGCCCTTCTCTTAACGCAAAGCCTGTGCCAAACTTTTCTTGCTCATTATAACTATTTGTAATCACAGTTTAAAATCAAAAATCCCAGGCATTTGCGAATGGTTTTGCTTGCACCGGGGGGGAAAGAAGTGTATAAAAATTACCCAGCGTGAAATGCAACTGGGTAATAAATATCCAAATCCCGCAGGTCAAGGAACCATGAACAAGCAGCGAAGGCAGCCCTGGATCTTTGTACCGCCGTGGCTCATCCTTGGAGCCTTGGTCATTCTCATCCCCATCTTCGTTTTCTGGACCTCCCAGAACCTCGACAAACAGAGGGAGGACATGATTCGGATTCTCGTAGAAAAAGGAGCCTCTCTGATCAGGTCATTTGAGGCGGGCACGAGAACCGGCATGATGGGTATGATGGGCATGCGTGGCGGGTTTCGGCTCCAGCAGCTGATCACGGAAACAGCCCAGGAGCCGGACATCGCCTATATCATGGTCACCGACATCCACGGCACAATCCTCGCCCACAGCGACCAGACCATGATCGGCTCGACCCACGGCACAGAGCTCGGCCTTGAGCGAATTGCCCGTACAACAAAGGTGGAGTGGCGCCAGGTATCCAACCCACCCGCCCCGGACATTTTCGAAGTCTTCCGCCGTTTTCACCCCACCCGCATCGGCCCGGCAGGACCGCACGCCAGAGGCATGCGCGGGCCCTGGCAGCGTGATCTCCCGGATTCGGACATCCTCGCGCCTGAAAAAGGGGCCGTCATTTTCGTCGGCCTTGATATGGGCCCTGTGGATGCTGCAAGGCGACAGGACACCCGTCACACGATCATCATGGCCATCGTGCTCTCTCTCGTCGGGGTGGCCGGTGTCGTCTCCCTTTTCCTTGCCCAGGCCTATCGGACCGCCCGAACTTCTCTGACGCGAATCCAGGCATTTTCAGACCAGGTCGTCGAAAACATGCCGGTGGGGCTCATGACCATCGATGCAGAAGGGAGGATTTCCTCCTTCAATCAGGCCGCAGAGGCCATCTTGCATTTCAGCATCCGGGACGCGTTGGGAAAACTCGCCGCCCAGGTTCTGCCGCTCCACCTGTGCGGCTTAACCCTGGAGTCAAGAGGCCTCGACGCCACGATCATCCGGGAAATCGACTGCACCCTGCCGGACGGGAAATCGATACCCTTGGATGTGAGCATCTCTCCGTTGAAGGACGACGATGGAACCTTCTGGGGCCATATTCTCCTTTTCAAGGACCTCACAGAGGTCCGGAGCCTTCAGAGGGAGGTTGAAACGAGCCGGCGCCTGGCATCCCTGGGCAAATTGGCGGCAGGTGTCGCCCATGAAATCAGGAACCCCCTCAGTTCCATCAAAGGCTTCGCCACCTACTTCAAGGAAAGGTACAGGGATCACCCTGAAGACCATAAAACCGCGGATATCATGATCAAGGAAGTGGACCGCCTGAACAGGGTCATCACCCAACTCCTGGACTTCGCCCGACCCTTGAACATCGAGAAGAAGCGGGCATCCCTGCAGAACCTCATCAACCACACTCTGAAGATGATTGAAACGCAGGCAGGGGATCAGAACATCACCTTAGAGAAAACCGTTCCCCGGGAGGTAGGGGAAGCGATGATCGACCCCGACCGGATGAGCCAGGTCCTGCTAAACCTCTACCTCAATGCCATGGAGGCGATGGGAGAGGAGGGAGGGGTTCTGAGCGTTTCCCTTTCCGAGGAAAGGGACCCCTCTCCCATGGTGAAGATAGCGATTTCAGACACCGGCGTGGGCATCAAGAAGGAGGACCTGGAACACATCTTTGACCCATACTTCACCACCAAGCCCTCGGGGACAGGCCTGGGGTTGGCCATCGTTCACAAGATCGTGGAAGCCCACAAGGGGGAAATCAGAGTCCAGAGCGATCCAGGGGAGGGGACCACGGTCTCCGTCTCCCTCCCCGCAGCTTAGAGGTGGTATGAGAGAGAAAA
>JAGUZM010000551.1 GCA_020060805.1 Deltaproteobacteria bacterium
AGGACCGCAATATTGCCTCGGGGCGTTTTGAACGCCCCCATAATCTTAATAGGGATTACCGGGAAGGCACAGAGTGGCGTGGCAGTCGGAGAGATTGTCCTCTGGAGCTATCCGTGGTGGCTGTGAGGCCAACGGTACCGTTAAAGTGACTCTCAACGAATGTGATTGCGGCCTGGAAGAACACCCCCCAGGGTGCTCCGACTGCATTTAATTATTCACCTTTTTTTGACTCAAGACACTAGGGGGTGGGTGGTCTCTTCCTGAAATCCGACGGAGTCGGATTTCAGCTACGCCCCGAAGGGGCGTTTTATGAAAGCTGCCTTGGCAGGTTTCATTGAGGAAGGAGAAGAAAATGCCGCCGAGCAAAGTGTACATGGCTGATTTAAAGGCTTCCGCCAAGGAGAACCTTCTGGCCAAGGTCGCTCGCCTTTTGGACACGTTGGGGTTAAAGGACATTGTCCCGCCCCGTGGCCTTGTGGCCGTCAAGCTCCACTTCGGCGAGAAGGGCAACGCCGCCTTTATTCGCCCCATCTTCATTCGCCAGATTGTGGACCGCATCATCGCCCTCGGCGCCTGTCCCTTCCTGACGGACACCAATACCCTTTATGCAGGCACAAGGGGCCAGAGCGTCTCCCACATCGCCACGGCTGTGGAAAACGGCTTTGCCTATTCTGTGGTGAATGCGCCCATTATCATTGCCGACGGCATGAGGGGCGCATCCTACGCGACGGTCAACATCGACCAGGAAACGATCAAGCACGCCTACATTGGAAAAGAGATCAGCGAGGCGGACGCCCTCGTCAGCGTTGCTCACTTCAAGGGCCACGAGTTGTCCGGGTTCGGCGGGACGATCAAGAATGTGGGCATGGGATGCGCGTCGAGGCGAGGCAAAATGGTCCAGCACGCTGACCTGTCGCCCAAGGTGACCCGGAAAAAATGCGTGGGGTGCGGGGACTGCGTTGAACATTGCGCCCAATCGGCCATTTCCCTGGAGGGCGAAAAAGCGAAAATCGATCCTGACAGATGCATCGGATGCGGAGAATGCATCCTGATCTGCGGCAACAAGGCGATCAACGTTCAGTGGAACGCGGACGTGATCCTCTTTCAGAAGAAGATGGTGGAATACACCCTTGCCGTGTTGCAGGGCAAAAAAGGGAGGGCCGCGTTCCTGAATTTCCTCACCCACATTTCTCCGGCTTGCGACTGTTATGGTCATAACGATGCGCCCATCGTCCAGGACATCGGCATCCTGGCCTCCACGGACCCTGTGGCGATTGAGCAAGCCTCTGTGGATATGGTCAACCGGCAGAAAGGTCTTGAGGGGTCCTGTTTGTCCGAGCACAGAGAAGCGGGTGGGGATAAGTTCAAGGCCCTCTATCCCAAGGTGGAATGGACGGTCCAGCTCGATCATGCAGAGAAGATCGGCCTGGGCCGGAGGGCGTATGAGCTGGTCACGATCTGAGAGGAAGGTGTTGGGCGTTTTATATTGGCGTTGCCCAGGCCGTCGGTATGAACTTTTTCTGCGTTTCTACAACCATCACAGAGCCAGGAGGTGAACCATGGCCGAGACTCGAATCCCTTTAGGTCGACTTTTCGTCCAAGAAGCCGTCAAAGCCGTAACGTGGGGAGCTGTTTTCCTCATCATCGTGGCGATCTTCATCATGGCCGTCAAACAGGACATCAAGGAGGGCATTGCTTACGGGATAGACCGGTTTGTGTCCGAGGTGGTCATCTTCGCCACCCATCCCGAGATCATCGGCAAAACAAAGCAACTCGTCAAAAAAGGGATTGAATACTCCGTAACCAAAGCGGCGCAGGGGGCGAAGCAGGTGATCACCGAAGCCAGACTCGACCCCAGGAGCGACCCGCCGGCAGGAAGTCAGGAAACCCAAAAGAGGCCAACAACCCAATGATTGTCGCGAAGGAATTGACCAAGGATTATGGCCTGAAACGGGCCATCCAGGATGTATCTTTTCAGATCGACCGGGGAGAGGTCGTCGGATTCCTCGGTCCCAACGGAGCGGGCAAGACCACCATCCTCCGCATCATGACCTGTTTCATGCAGCCCACTTCCGGCTCGATCCTGGTGGACGGGCTCAACAGCCGCACCCAATCGATTGAGGTGAGAAAAAAGATCGGGTTCCTTCCTGAAACGGTTCCGCTTTACACGGAGCTTTCCGTGACATCCTTTCTCGCCTTTGCCGGTTCCATCAAAGGGCTCGGCGGCCAGCACCTCTCCAAGGAGGTGGATAAAGTGACCCGCCAGTGCGGCCTGAGGGAACACAAGGGGCGCCTCATCAAGCACCTCTCCAAAGGCCTCAAGCAGCGGGTGGGGCTCGCCCAGGCGCTGCTGAACAACCCTCCGATCATCATTCTCGATGAACCGACCACAGGCCTTGACCCGGCCCAGATCGTGGAAGTGAGGAATCTCATCAAAGAACTGGGCGGGGAGAGGACCGTTCTTCTGAGCACCCACATCCTGCCCGAAGTGAGCCAGGTGTGCCAGCGGGTGATCATCGTCAACCAGGGTCGGTTGATCGCTGAAGATACGCCCAGGAACCTGACGAACCAACTCCAGAAAGGGCACCGGACGGTTTTGACCGTTGAGGGCCCGGCGGATGAAATCCGAAGAAAGCTCGAATCCCTCCAGGGGATCGCCGCGGTCCGCACCTCCCAGCAGCAAGGAGAGTTCTTTGTAGAGAGCGTTCCTGATGAAAAGATCCGGCCCCTCCTCGCCAAGACCATCGTGGAATCGGGCTGGGGTCTCAAGGAAATGAAATCCCTGGACCTCAGCCTGGAAGAAGTGTTCGTTCATCTCGTGACAGAAGAAGAAAAAGAGGCCAAGTCATGAAGGGGATCCTCGCCGTTTTCAGAAAAGAGCTCTCCGTCACATTTTCATCTCCTATTTTTTACGCCTCAACCTTTGTCTTTCTACTGATATCGGGTTATTTTCTCTACAGCAACGCCGCCCTTTTCACCCTCTTGAGCTTTCAGGCCAAAGCCAACCCCTTCCTCTCGGAAAAGCTCAATCTGAGCGACATGATTGTGAAGCCTTTTTTCGGGCAGCTTTCCATCGTCCTCCTTCTCATGCTCCCCCTGGTCACCATGCGAACGTACGCTGAGGAAAAGAAACTGGGCACCATCGAGCTTCTGTTCACCTACCCCATCTCTGATTTGGCCTGCCTCACAGGGAAATACCTTGCCTGCGTGTTCGTCCTTTTGAGCATGCTCTCGGGCACCATCCCTTCTCTTCTTCTGCTCGAAGCCTTCGGCAACCTGGACTGGGGCGTGGTCCTTGCGGGCTATCTCGGGGTGATTCTCATGGCCGCGAGCTTCATCGCCCTTGGGATATTCATGTCTTCCTTGACGGAAAACCAGATTATCGCAGCCGTGTTGAGCTTCGGTTTCCTTCTCTTGTTCTGGCTTATCGGCTGGGCAAAGGTGATCGCAGGCCCTGATGCCGGACCCATCCTGGAGCATCTTTCCATCGTGGTTCATCTCGACGGGTTCATCAAAGGCCTCATCGATACCAGGGATGTTGTCTACTACCTGGTTTTCATCTTCTTCTGGCTCTTCCTCACCCTACGGTTTCTTCAATCACGCTTCTGGAGAGGTTAGATGGCGACCTTCGGATTATTCAAACAAGGAAAGGGCAAGCTGGCCGGTTCGTCCAACATGACGGCAGCCGTTCTCTTGGTGCTGGTCATTGCCGTGGTGATTTCCCTCCTTTCCAGCCGGCATTATCTCAGGTGGGATTTGACTTCCACGGGCGAGCATTCCCTTTCGGAAAAAACGCTTCAGGTTCTCCGGTCCATACGGGAGCCCGTGAGCATCAAAGCCTTTGCCCAGGAGGACACCCAGGCCGCCGACCCGGTGAAAAAACTCCTCGCTGCGTACGCCTATGCGGCGCCCAACATTCGCTATGAGCTGATCGATCCTGAGAGAAACCCGGGCATGGCCACCCGTTACAGAATCACCTCCTTGAATACCCTCCTCCTCGAAGGATTCAATCGGTCTCAGATCGTCAAGATCGCCGACGAAGAAAACCTGACCAACGGCCTCATCCGTCTCTCAAAGAGTGAAACCGAAAAGATCTACTGGGTCACCGGCCACGGAGAGCGGCCTTTCAAGGGGGGATCCCCCGAATCCCTCAGCGCTCTAAGGGAGGGCTTTGGGGGCCAGAACTTCGAATTCGAGGACCTCAACCTCGGTCAAAAGGATATCCCGGGTGACGCTGCCCTCGTGGTCGTGGCAGCTCCCGTAAAGCGCCTCTTCCCGGAAGAAGTAGACAGCCTGAGGAAATACCTCAACAAGGGGGGAAGCCTCCTCGTTTTTCTCGAACCTTTCGCGGAGGGGGGGCTCAAGGAGTTTCTTGCAGAATACGGCATTCTGACTTCCGGCGATATTGTGGTGGACAAAATGAGCCGCGTCATGGGAGGAGATTTCCTGATTCCCATGGTGGCCAACTACGGGGTTCACGAAATCACCAAGAACTTCGATCTCACCTCTTTCTTTCCCATTGCCAGGTCCGTAGAAGCGGACCCGGTGAGGAAAAAAGGCGTCACCCTGACGAGCCTTGCCTTCACTTCCACGGAGTCATGGGCAGAGACTGACCGCGCGGCACTGGAACAAGGCAGGGTCGCTTTAGACGAACGGGACAGGGAGGGGCCCATTTCGCTCGCCGTCGTGGCGGAGCTGGAGCCGACTTCAGAAAAGACGGGGGATTCTGAGGAAGGAGAGAAACAAGACCCTGCCCGGATCACGGGGAAGGGGAGAATGGTTGTGTTTGGGGACGTTCATTTCGCCACCGACAAATACATCCATGTCTCGGGAAACAACGATTTCATCACCAACGCCCTCAACTACCTGGTGGGGAGAGAGGACTTCATCACCATCAGGAAGAAGCTGAAACCTGTCGACACACTCATGCTCAGCCGAAACCAAGGCCTGATGCTTTTTGCCGTTCCCGTCGTGATCGTTCCGATCCTTGTCCTCCTTCTCGGAACGGCGGTCTGGTACCGGAGGAGGTCCCGGTGAGATTTCGCTCGACCCTTGTCTATTTCCTGGCCGCCCTGGCCCTTGTCGTTTTCTATTTCTATGAGACCCGCAAGGACAAGGAAGCAACCCTGGCAAAAGAAGAAGCCAAACGGTTACTCTCCCTCAAGCCGGATCAACTGGAGAAGATGGCCCTCAGGAGGGGAAAGGATTTTATCGAGGTCGAGAAAAGGCCGGGACCCGGGCCCGGGGCATGGGAACTGGTCTCTCCGGTTCGCACACCCACCGACGCTTTTGCCCTTTCAGGGCTCACCAAGAAACTCTCTGAACTGAAATACGAGCGTCTTGTTTCGGACAATGCCGGCGACCTGGCCGAGTTCGGTCTTCGCGAACCGTCGTTCACGGTCGCATACAAGGCGGGCAGAGAGGAGGGAATGATCGCCTTCGGGTCCAGAAGCCCCATCGGACAGGGCGTGTATGCGACGACAGGGGATGGGAAGCGGGTGTACCTCATTGCCGAAGCGGACAAAGAAGCGCTGGACCGGTCCCTTTTCGACTTAAGGGATAAGAAACTTCTCACCCTTGAAACGGATAGGGTGAACCACATCCTCATCGGACGGGGCGGGACCGAGTGGGCTTTGGACAAGAGGGATGACCGCTGGTTGATCGTCGGGGAGGAAAATCTCAAGATCGCCCGGGAGAAAGTCGAACTCTTTTTGAGACCCATCGTGTGGGCGGAAGCGCTCTCGTTCGAAAAAGAGGAGGCCCGCGACCTCCGGCCCTACGGCCTTCACCGGCCTGCGGCAAGGGTCGTTCTCTCTGACGGCTCCAGGGCGGAAGAGATGATATTCGGCGAAACGCCCAAAGAGGGGAAAGAAGACCGCATTTATGCTATGGTGAAGGGAAAACCGCAGGTCGTGACCGTGCGCAAAAGATTGCTGGAAAACCTTCCGACGGAAAAGGCTCAGGTCGTCGAAACAGCCGATCCGAAAAAAGAAGGAGCAGACTAGATGGCAGGCCCTTTCCGAGCCACCTCCATCAGCGTGCTCATCAGGGGCGGAGGCGATCTCGCCTCCGGGGTCGCCTGGAGGCTCCACCATTGCGGTTTCCGGGTTTGTATCGCGGAAATCGAGCATCCCATGGCCGTGAGAAGAAAGGTCTCCTTTTGCGAAGCGGTATACGACGGCGAGGCCGTGGTGGAAGGGGTGAAGGCGATCCTGATTCGGGATCCCCGGGGGGCCTCCGGAATATGGGAAAAGGGATCGATTCCGGTTCTCGTCGACCCCGGGGCAGAATCACGGTCCGTGATAAAGCCGGGGGTCCTCGTGGATGCCATCCTGGCGAAGAAGAATCTTGGAACGTCCATCTCGGACGCACCTCTCGTCATCGCCCTCGGCCCCGGTTTTGAAGCGGGGAAGGACAGCCATTATGTGGTCGAGACGAATCGAGGCCATCACCTCGGCCGCCTCCTCTCCTCGGGCTCTGCTGAGCCCAACACCGGTTTGCCCGGCCCTGTTCAGGGTATCACGACGGACCGGGTCCTTCGCTCTCCTGCCGCCGGCACCTGGCAGAGCAGGATGGAGATCGGCGATCTGGTGGAACAAGGGGACATCGTCGGGAGTGTTGGGAACGAAGGGGTGAGCGCAAAAACAGGAGGGGTTATAAGAGGGCTCATCCGTCCCGGCATCCAAGTGCCCAGGGGAATCAAGATAGGAGACATTGACCCCAGGGGTGTAAAGCGCTTCTGTTTCACCATATCAGAAAAAGCCCTTGCGATCGCCGGAGGTGTCCTGGAAGGCATCTTGCGGGCCTATGGGCGGTGACGGGGGCTCTGGCTTGTGGGCTGCCCAATCGGTCCGCCGCAATTCCAGAGGAAAGGGAGTCCAGGATCCTCAGCTGCGCCATGATACCACGTCAACGCCTCCCTCTTCCGGAGCCTGGCTGGCCTAGGCGGAAAGGGGGGCATGATTTTTACAACACGCCAACGAGTCAAGGAGGTGGGC
>JAGUZM010000393.1 GCA_020060805.1 Deltaproteobacteria bacterium
AAACTTCGGACATTTTCATCATGCTTTCATTCATCGGCCGTAGCGTCATTCAGAAAATCATCACCCTTTTCTTTGTCTCCGTCATATCTTTCCTCATCATTTATCTCGCCCCCGGAAAGCCGAGCCAGGTGGACCCTCTCAACCCCAAGTTCACCCCGGAAATGGTCGAGCGCTTTCGCAAGCAGTTCCATCTGGACGAGCCGCTCCATGTCCAGTACTACTATTTTTACAGGGACCTTTTCACTGGCACAACCGTCTCGTGGAAGGACAACCAGTCCGTCCTCCACAAAATCTGGGAGCGCTTTCTGAACAGCCTCCCCCTTTTCATCGTGGGGACCATCATCACCTGGACCCTTTCCTTCCCCGTGGGAATCCGGGCAGCCATTTTCCGGGGAGGGATTTATGACCGGTCCACGACTTTCCTCGCTTACTTGCTCATCTCCATTCCAGGCTTTTTCTTTGCCTATGTCCTGATCATCTTCGTCGTCACCCGGTTCCACGTGCCCGTCATCGGGATGGAAACCTTCGGACTCGGGGACGCTTCGATCGTTCGCACCCTCATGGACAGGGTCTGGCACCTCCTTATTCCCTCTGTTCTCGGGGCAACCGGAGGGATCGCTATCCTCTCGAGGTATGTGCGCAGCCAGATGCTGGAGGTGGAGGGACAGGATTACGTTCGCACCGCAAAAGCAAAAGGCCTGCCCTCGGAGCAGGTGCACTACAAGCATGCCCTGCGAAACGCCCTCTTGCCGTTTGTCACGATGTTCGGTCTCATCCTGCCGGGACTGATCGGCGGGTCGGTGATCATTGAATCCATCTTCTCCTGGCCCGGCATGGGGCGAATGGCGTATGAAGCGATTCTCGCCCGGGATTACCCGCTCATCCTGACCGTGAATTTCATATCCGCCGTGCTCGTCCTCGCCGGCACATTTATATCAGACCTGCTGTATCTCGTGGTCGACCCGAGGATTAGGTTATGAAGTGAGTGAACTTCGGAGTGTCTAAAGTGAAATAGAGTGCGAAGTGCCTAAAGTGAAAAAGACAAACCGAAAACACGAAAGAAAAAAAGCACGAAAGGCACAAAGTCTTGTTTTCGTGATTCCCCTGTTTCCGTTTTACTTGAATTGCACTGTATGAATACAAACGTTTCTCAAGCAAAATCCATTATTGAAGCGCCTTTGGCGCCGAAGCGTTCCCGTCTGGAGGAATCGTGGAAGCTTCTGAAGAAGAACAGGCTCGCCTTCGCAGGCCTTGCCATCTTTGTTCTCTTTTTCCTGACCGCCCTCGGGGGCCTTGCCCTCACATCAGGTTCCAAGCCTCTTTTCGACCCGGCCCTGGTGCGGCTGCCTGAAAAGCTGAAACCCCCCCTGTCAAAGCCTAACCTGGAAATCCTCAAGCCTGAAGAAGTTCCGAGACTGGGCGTCTACCTGTGCGGCACCGATGACCTGGGACGCGACGTGTTTTCAAGAATGCTTCAGGGGGCGTGGGTCTCCCTGACCATCGGATTTGTCGCTGTCGGGATATCCGTTTTCGTCGGCATTTTTATGGGCGGGATCTCCGGTTACTACGGCCAGTTGAATATGCGCATCTATGACCTTCTGATCGCATGCCTTCTGTTCGCTGGAGGAACCTTCTTTGCTGTCGGCGCTTTTCACTTCGCCCTCCCCCTCCTCATCGCCGCATTCGCATCCCTTTACTTCCATCTGCGGAGGGGCAGCCGGGGGAGACTGGAACCCAGGTGGGATTGGCTCTACCGGGATGCCGTATCCATAGACACGCTGATCATGCGTTTCGTGGACATCATGCTCTGCTTTCCGAGTTTCTTCCTGATTCTCACCGTGGTGGCCCTCTTGCCGGCGAGCATTTACAACATCATGGTCGTGATCGGCCTCACGAGCTGGATGGGAACCACCCGCTTCGTCCGTGCCGAGTTCCTCTCCCTGAGGGAGCAGGACTTCGTGACCGCAGCGCGCGCTCTGGGGGTTGGCGATTTCAGGATCATCTTCCGGCACATGATCCCGAACGCCGTCGCGCCCGTCCTCGTCTCAGCAACCATCGGGATCGCAGGGGCCATCCTGACCGAAGCGGGTTTGAGTTTTCTCGGGTTCGGTGTGCCGCCCCCCCATGCGACCTGGGGCAACATCCTCTCCGACGGAAAGCGGTTCATCTTCGACGCGCCATGGCTCACCTTTGTCCCGGGGTTTGCCATCCTCATCGTCGTCCTCTCCTTCAATCTCTTCGGTGAAGGACTGCGGGACATCCTCAACCCGAAGCTGAGGGAAAGGTACTGAGAAGTGCCTAAAGTGCACTGAAGTGTCTAAAGTGAGCTAAAGTTGAAGGTAAGAACATGAAGAATAAAGAATTCGCGAAAGAATTGGAGCATCGGACGCTTCAATTCGCTGTCCGGATTATTCGGCTGTCAACACATCTACCTAACACACCAGAAGGTAGGGTTGCCAGAAGCCAACTGACAAGGTGCGGCACCTCGATTGGAGCAAACTACCGTGAAGCCAACAGAGCAAGAAGCAGGGCTGATTTTAACAATAGGATTTCTATTTGCGAAACTGAGGCTAGCGAAACCCAGTACTGGCTTGAAGTCATCAGAGAGACAGGTTGGATACCTTGGGAGGAACTGAAGTCTGACTATGGTCAGTGCAGCGAACTTCTGGCAATTTTCACCTCAATCGGAAAGGCCCGATAACCGAATAGACTTCTTTGGTTCTTGCTTTTTGAACTTTAGACACTTTAGCTCACTTTAGACACTTTAGACACTTATCATGGACGTTCTTCTTTCGGTTCAGGATCTGAAAGTTTACTTCCGGGGCGACGAAACAGTGGCCAAGGCCCTCGACGGCGTGAGCTACGATGTGGGCAGAGGCGAGACAGTCTGCCTTGTCGGCGAATCGGGTTGCGGCAAGACCGTCTCAGCCCTTGCCATCCTCGGCCTCATCCCGCAACCCCCAGGCGAGATCGCCGGAGGCCGGGTGCTTTTCAACGGCAAGGATCTTCTTCACCTTGGCGAGGAGGAGCTTCAGAGAATTCGGGGCAAGCGCATCGCCATGGTGTTCCAGGAGCCGATGACATCCCTCAATCCTGTTTTCACCGTCGGCGACCAGATCAAAGAGGCCATCCTCGTGCACGAAAAAGTGGACGAAGCGGAACTCCACCACCGGTCCGTGCAGCTCCTCAAGGATGTGGGAATCCCTTCCCCGGAAGAACGAACCAGGGATTACCCTCACCAACTGAGCGGGGGGCAGAGGCAGAGGGTGATGATCGCCATGGGACTCGCATGCAACCCGGATGTCCTCATCGCCGATGAGCCGACCACCGCCCTCGATGTCACGATCCAGAAGCAGATCCTGGGTCTCTTCGAGAAGCTCCAATCGAAAGGGGGTTTGTCGCTTCTCTATATCACCCATGACCTGAACGTGGTGGCGAACATCGCCGACCGGATTTACGTGATGTATTCCGGGATCATCGCGGAGCAGGGAGAGAGAAAGCACATCCTGGAGCAGGCCCGTCATCCTTACACCATGGGGCTTCTTGCCTCCCTTCCCCATCGCGGCAAGAGAGGCAAAACTCTTTTCAGCATCCCCGGGACGGTTCCGGACCCTGCGCACAAACCGAAGGGTTGCCCCTTTCACCCCAGGTGCGAGTACGCCGTCGATACATGCCGGAAGGAGTTCCCTGAGATGTGCGATTACGGGGAGGGCCACCTGAGCCGCTGCCCGGTGCTCTACGCCAGGAAAAGTGCCTAAAGTGAGCTAGAGTGTCTAAAGTGAACTAAAGTAGAAGGTCAAAAGATGAAGAACAAAGAATTCGGAAGAGCACTGGAAAGACGGACGCTTCAGTTTGCCGTCCGGATTATTCGACTCTCGTCACATCTACCCAACACGACACAGGGGAAGGTCGTCAGGAATCAGATGACCAAATCTGGCACATCAGTGGGAGCTAATTACCGCCAAGCAAACAGAGCTAGAAGTAGGGCTGATTTTAACAACAAGATTGCCACCTGCGAAAAGGAAGCGAGTGAAACTCAATATTGGCTTGAAGTAATCAAAGAAACCGGATGGCTTCCATGGGAACGGATAAAGCCCGATTTCGAGGAATGCAGCGAGCTTCTGGCGATTTTCACTTCCATCGGGAATGCGAGATAACCGAACAGGCGTTTCTGGTTTTTGCTTCTTTAACTTTAGACACTGTAGCTCACTTTAGACATTTTAGGCACTCAGTTTATGAACAACGCGATGCTCAAAGTTGAAAACCTCAAAAAACACTTCCCCGTGCGGAGGGGTTTTTTTCAGGGTATCGTCGGGTGGGTCAAGGCGGTGGACGGGTTGGATTTCGCCATCGAGCAGGGAAAAACCCTGGGCCTTGTCGGCGAGAGCGGCTGCGGCAAGTCCACGGTGGGACGGCTTGTCCTGAAGCTTCTCGAACCGGACGGGGGAAGGATCATCTACCAGGGCCGCGACATCAGCCACCTTTCACAGAATGAAATCAAACCGCTCCGAAAGGAAATGCAGATCGTCTTCCAGGACCCCTACAGCTCCCTCAACCCCAGAATGACGGTCGGCCAATCCCTAGAAGAAGGCCTGAGAACCATCGGGCTCGGTCACGGTGACCGAAAAGCGCGGGTTGGGGAGCTTCTTGAGGCCGTGGGGATATCCGCCTCTGCGGCTGATCGCTATCCCCACGAGTTCAGCGGAGGCCAACGCCAGCGCATCGGCATCGCGAGGGCCTTGACCGTCGACCCCAAGCTCATCATCTGCGACGAACCGATCTCTGCCCTGGACGTCTCCATACAGGCCCAGATCCTCAACCTCCTCGAAGAACTCCAGACCCGTCTTCATCTCAGCTACCTGTTCATCTCCCACGACCTGCATGTGGTCGGGTATATCAGCGACACCGTTGCGGTCATGTACCTCGGCCACATCATGGAATACGCTCCGATGGAAGAAATCTTCGATCACCCTCTCCATCCCTACACCCTGGCGCTCCTTTCAGCGGTCCCCTCCATCGATCAAAAAGGGGTTTTCGAGACCCACGAAATCAGCGGGGACGTGCCCAGCCCTTTCAACCCCCCGCCGGGGTGTAAGTTCCAGGGCAGGTGTCCCCTCGTGGAGGATCTCTGCCGCAAGGGAGAGATCGGTTTCTACCCCGTCAACACCGGCCACATGGTTCGCTGCTGGAAAGTGGTGGACCAGAGGGAAGAGCAAACCCGAAGGAGCCTGGCCCGTGCCTAACCGTTCCGACAACCCGATCATCAGCGCCGAGGGTTTGACCCGCATCTATTCCCTCGGGTCAGGTGAGGTCGCCGGGATTCAGGACGTGGACCTCCAGATATCGAAAGGTGAGCTGGTGGTTTTGAAGGGCAACAGCGGTTCCGGGAAAAGCACGCTTCTCGCCCTCCTGGGAGGGCTGGATCGGCCCACCCGGGGCACGATAACGGTGAACGGGAACAATTTGCAGGAGGCGAGCCCTTCGCAGTTGAACGAATATCGCCGGACCACGGTCGGGATGATCTTTCAATCCTTCAACCTCCTCCCCACCCTCACGGTCATGGAAAACATCTGCCTCCCCGCCCTTCTGGCCGGGCAGCATTACTCCGGGGTTAAGGAGCGCGCCCTTCCCTGGATGGAGTGGTTGGGTCTCACCAGCCGGGCGGCTCATTTCCCCTCTCAGCTCTCCGGGGGTGAGATGCAGCGCACCGCCATCGTGCGGGCCCTGATCAACGAGCCCGCGATCATTCTCGCCGATGAGCCGACAGGCAACCTGGACAGCCGAAACGGGCAGGCGGTGATGGAATTGCTCGCTCAGTTGAACCGCCGGTTCGATCGAACCGTCATCATCGCGACCCACAGCAACCTCGCCGATCCTTTTGCGACGGTCAGGATCTGCCTGAAGGACGGCAGAATCACTGAGGCAGCCGCATGCAGGGCCTGACCTTTTTTCTCCGCTTCATGAGCTGGTTCAGCCTGCGCCACCTGCGCACACACCCCGTGCGCGTTCTCGCCGTCCTGTTCGGCATCGCCCTGGGAGCGGCCGTGTACACGAGCGTCCGGCTCGCCGTCTACGCATCCCTCGATTCCTTCACCCGGGCCATGGACCTTCTCTCCGGTAAGGCGGACTGGACGGTGACGAGCCCGGGCGGCAGGGTTCCCGACACCATGGTGGCAACCCTGCAACGCCATCCCGCTGTCGAGGCTGCATCTCCCCTTCTCACATCCTACGTCACCTCCTCGGAAAGAGGATCGGAACCGTTCCTGTTGATCGGCCTCGACCCCATCCTCGATCAGCCCTTGCGCCAGTGGGAAATCGACCCCGGCTCCGGGCCTGTAAACCGCATCTGGCTCGACCTGCTGATCAACCCCCATACGATCGTCATGAGCGGGCGTTTGGCCCGGGAGCAAGGGCTTTCGCCGGGGAGCGAGGTCAGGCTGGAGCATGTGAACCAGATTGCTTCCTTTCACCTGGCGGGTTTACTGGAAGAAAAAGGGCTCTCCCTCCTGGAAGGGGGCTACGTCGCCCTGGCAGATATCTCCACCATGCAGGAATTCACTGGCCTCCGCGGGTGGGTGGACCGCATTGACCTTCGCCTCGGTCCCGGGGCGACCGAAGGAGATGTTGCCGGGATTCGGGCGCTCCTTCCTCCGGGAATCAAGCTTCATCCGCCCACAGAGTCGAGAGACGCGGGTCGGGCCATGATCAACGCCTACCAGCTCAATCTCTCCGTCCTCAGCTTTGTCTCCCTCTTTGTGGGGATGTTCCTTGTCTACAGCCTTGTTTCCCTCAACGCTGCTTCGCGCCGGCGGGAACTCGCGATCCTGCGCTCCCTGGGCGCCTCATCGCGGATGATCTTTGTCCTGATCCTTTCGGAAGGCTTCGTCCTCGGGATGTTCGGGTGGCTCCTCGCGATTCCCCTCGGGTCGATCCTCGTGAGGTACCTCCTCGAGGGCGTCAGCAGCACCATCACCAACCTGTTTGTGCGGGTCCGGGTCGAAACGCTTCAGTTGAGCTTCTGGGAGATTTCCCTCTCCTTCCTGGTCACCATCGGCGTCTCCCTGATCGCCGCGTATAAACCCGCCCACGAGGCGACCCGGATTCTACCCCGTGAAGCGATGACCGGTCTCGACACCCCGGCTGCCGGCCGGCGGCCCGGCCGCCATTTCGTGATCATGGGCCTTGTCCTGATCGGCCTGACATGGCCCTTGGCGAAACTCCCCGGCCTTCCCGGACTTCCTGTGACCGGATACCTCGCCGTTCTCATCCTCGTGGTCGGGTTTTCGTTGCTTTCCCTGCCCGTGCTACAGTGGATGGGTTCCCGTTTGCCCTCCGTCCTTCGCGGTTTTGCCGGAGAGCCCGGTTTCCTCGCAGCGCGGTACGTGCGGGACGCCGGAGAGCGGACCGCTATCTCGGTGGGAGCGCTGATCACGGCCATGGCCCTTTTTGTGGCCCTCGTCATCATGGTCCACAGCTTTCGGAACAGCGTCTCCCTGTGGGTCAATCAGACCCTGGCCGGGGATTTCTTCATGCGTCCCAAGATGGCGGGGCTCAACCAGTACCAGGACTCCCTTCCCCAGGAAGTGATAGACGGGTTGAAGCAGGTCAGGAACGTGGAGATCTTTCCGTACCGCCACCTCGAGCTCCGGCACGGCCGGTTTCCGTATGAGTTCGAGGCGATTCCTTTTGACCTTCAGCTGCGCCACGGGGATTTTCTGATGATCCGCGGAAACATGGAGGAGATCCGGGACGCCCTGGTCCGAGGAGACGGCATCCTCGTGTCGGAAGTCTTTGCGAACCAAACCGGCTTGAACGTCGGCGGACGTTATCGGGCGACCATCGGCGATGTCCTGCTGGACCTCCCTGTCCTGGGGGTCTTCCGCGACTACAGAACACGGGGAGGGCTCGTTTACATTGACCTGAAGCGGTTTCAGGCTCTCACAGGTGATCGGCAGTGGAGCGGCGTGCGGTTCTTTTTCAAGGAGCCCCCTCCGGATCCTGCAAAGGCTTCCCAACAGCTGTATTCGGACCTCCTGAAATGCTGCGGCCGGAAACACGCCATCGAGATGGTCTCCGGCTCGGAGCTCCGGCGGGAAATCCTCCAGATCTTCGACGAGACCTTTGCCGTAACCACGGTGTTGCTCCTCATCGCCCTCCTCGTGGCCGGCCTCGGGATCACCACGACCCTCACGGTCCTGGTTCTCGAGCGCATCCGTCAACTGAACACCCTGGCCGCCGTCGGAGCTGACCGGAAGCAGATCCGCTCGATGATTTTCTGGGAGGCCCTGCTCATGGTCATGGCGGGCGAGAGCATCGGCCTGGTCTGCGGGTTCTTCATGTCCTACCTGCTCATCTTCGTGATCAACCTGGAGTCCTTCGGGTGGACTTTTCTTTACCGGGTCGACTGGTCCAGCCTCCTCATCTCCGTCCCTGCCATCCTTGCGACAGCCCTGTTGGCCGCCCTTCCCGCTGTCGGGCTCGTGCTTCGCTCCTCGCCCGCCCTAGTGCTCAAGGAGGCGTGACGTGTTCCGATCCGAAAACCGTTTTGCCATCGCTTCCGGGATTCTATCCTGCCTTTCCCTTCTCTTCCTCGGGCTCTCTACGCCCGTTTGGCCGGGTGAATATGCGTCCGTGTCAGGCCCGTGTGAGCTCCGGTTCCCCGCCGACCATGGCGCCCATCCCGCGCACCGCACGGAGTGGTGGTACTACACAGGGAACGTGACAGCCGCCGGCTCCAAGAAATACGGGTTTCAGCTCACCTTTTTCCGAACCAGGCTTCTTCCGCCTGACGATGAAAAAAGACGGCCTTCGAACCCTTCGCCCTGGCGGACGGACCAGATCTTTTTTGCCCACAGCGCACTGACGGACATTGCAGGGGGCCGTTTTTTTCACGAGGAGAGGGCGGCGAGAGCTGCCGTCGGCCTTGCTGGCGTCGAGGAGCAGCGCGAGAACACCACCGTTTTCCTCGGCCGGTGGTCGGCAAGGATCGGCAGCCTGGAGCACCGCCTGAAGGCGTCTTCTCCGTCGTTCTCCCTCGACCTTGGCTGCACGCCTTTGAAACTTCCGGTTCTCCACGGCATCCGCGGTTACAGTCTCAAGGGAAAACATCCTGAGAGCGCGAGCTGCTACTACTCCTTCACGCGGCTGGAGGCTCGGGGCACCTTGACAGTTAATGGGAAGGCCCAACCGGTTCAGGGAACGGCCTGGATGGATCACGAATTCAGCAGCGCTCCCCTGGAGGAAGACCTCGTGGGCTGGGACTGGTTCAGCATCCAGCTGGAGGACAACATAGAATTGATGATCTACTTGCTTCGCCGTCGTGGCGGCGGTTACAGCGAAGCCTCCAGCGGCACTTTCGTGAACTCTTCCGGCGAGGGAGTGCACCTATCCCAAAAGGACTTCAACGTGGAGGTTCTCGATTCCTGGAAAAGCACCCGATCTGGGGCGACCTACCCATCACGCTGGCGCATCCGGGTGTCGCCCCTCGACCTTGAGTTGGCCATCACCCCTAATCTGGCGGATCAGGAGCTTGTCACCACCCGATCCACCCAGGTCACTTACTGGGAAGGCAGCGTTTCCGTCACGGGCAAGGCCAAAGGGAAGCTTCTTCAAGGGATCGGCTACGTGGAAATGACGGGCTACGCTAAACCCTTCAACCTCACCCCTTCTCCCTAGCTGAGTGAAGGACTTCCCAAATACGCTCACGTATTCACCGCAGGTCACTGAGGGAGTATATCTTTTCTTCTATCCCGACCCAAGGGGCCATGATAGAAGAAAACGATCCTCATAAGATTCCTTCAGGCAAACTATTTTTGTTTGTCGGTATCTCCCGACAAACAAAAACTTTTCTCTGTGCCCTCTGTGCCTCCGTGGTGAATTCTTGTTTTTCCCTTGACAAATCACCAAAGTTCCCCGAAATTAGAGGTTCAGCTGGGGGATCGTTCAGCGGCAGGACGATGGGTTCTGGCCCCATTAACCGAGGTTCGAATCCTCGTCCCCCAGCCAAACCGAATCTTCAGCTGAATGAGCGGCGTCAGCCGCGTTACATAAAATCGCGAAGCGATTTTATCCATGGTCCCATCGTCTAGCGGTCTAGGATATCGCCCTCTCACGGCGAAGACACGGGTTCGATTCCCGTTGGG
>JAGUZM010000403.1 GCA_020060805.1 Deltaproteobacteria bacterium
GTTCACCAAGAAAAGGACTTTTTTGAAATCGCACATGAATCAGAGCAGGACGCGGGATGAGGGTTTTTTCCCCTCCGAGGGAAAAAGGAACGGACTGAGCCTTCGCTCATTCGGATTGGCCCTGAAAGATCGGGCTCTTCAATGGATCGAGGGTGGGAAGGATTCGTATCCTGACGGGGATGTGGCCCAAAAGGCCAACATGATAAACGCCCTCGGACTCATCGGGATTTTCACCCTTGTTCCCCTCGGTGTCCTTGCTCACATCCAAGGTGAGGCCACCGTTGCGCTCTTCGATTTCTTGACAGCCGCTCTGCTGGGCGCCTTGATCGTGGATTTGAAGAAAAGGCGAAATCCGGCATTTGCGAGCTATCTCGGCATTTCCATCGCGGGCATCCTCTTTGTCTACCTCTTTGCTTCCGGCGGCGTTAAGAACACGGGGCATATCTGGTACTACACGTTTCCATTGGTCGCGGCATTCCTCCTGGGTTCAAGAAAGGGGGCGATCGCGACGATGATCATGCTCTGCCTTGCCCTGTTGAGCTTTGCCCTGGAGGACATCGCCCTAACGGATTTCAGGTACAGCAAGGAATTCAAGTTGAGGTTCATTCCTTCTTTTCTGGTGGTATTCTTGTATGCCTATCTTTTCGAGCACCGGAGGAACAGAACACAGAACGAGCTGAGGCTAAAGAATGCGGAATTAGAAGAAAGGCTGGCGGAGCTCAAGGAAGCGAGAGCGGCTGCTGAGAAGGCGAGCCGGGCGAAGACCGATTTCCTGGCGGGCATGAGCCACGAGCTCCGCACCCCCCTGAACCACATCATGGGGTTTACAGAACTCCTCCTCGATAAAGCATTCGGAAACCTGAATAACCTTCAGGAGGAGTACCTCAGAGATGTGCTGGCGAGCAGCAAACACCTCCTCTCCCTGATTAATGACGCCCTGGATCTGTCCAAAGTGGAGGCGGGAAAGCTTGAGCTGGAGTGCTCGGAAGTGAATCTGCGGATCCTTCTGGAGAGAACGCTGATGATGATCAAGGAAAAGGCTCTCAAACAAAGGATACGAGTCTCCCTGGAAGTGGACGGGATCCCGCAAACGATCCGGGCTGACGAACGAAAACTCAAACAGATACTGTATAACCTCCTGTCCAACGCGGCCAAATTCACTCCAGAGGGGGGTGAGATTCGTGTCCAAGCGGCTCCGGTGGAGGAAGGGAGTCAGAGGATGGGCCGCTCCCTTGGAATGACCGATGGATGCATGGGAACATCCTCGGTCAAAGAACCAACGGAACCCAGCCGATTTGTTCAGGTCTGGGTCGCGGACACAGGGATCGGGATTGGGGCCGAGGACCTGGAAAGGATCTTTGATCCTTTTGTCCAGGCGCGAAACGACGGGGCGCCAGGGACCGATTCAGGGACTGGCCTCGGTCTGGCCCTTTGCCGGAGGCTCGTGGAACTGCATGGGGGGAGGATCTGGGCGGAGAGCGAAGGTAAAGGAAGGGGGAGCCAATTTACCTTTCTTCTCCCGTTGTCGGGAGGTTGCGAAGGACGGGAGTGAGGCGGCCACGGGATCGGGTTTCTGCATGGCTAGAATACTGATTGTTGATGACGACGAGATGATTTGCAAGGCCGCGGCGACACTCGCGGGTCGTATGGGGCATGAGGTCAAGTATGCCCTTACCCTCGAGGGTGGCCTTGAGGAGGCAGGGTCGAGCGCTTTCGATGTGGTTTTTCTCGACGTGCTGATGCCCGACGGGAATGGTCTCGATGTGCTCTCACGGTTCAGGGAAACGCCCTCAGAACCTGAGATCATCATCATGACCGCTTCCGGTGACCCGGACGGAGCAGAGCATGCCATCAGGAGCGGCGCTTGGGACTACATCGAGAAAAGCGCCTCCATCAAAGACATGATGCTGCCTCTCGTCCGTGCGCTCCAGTACCGAAAGGAAAAACTCAGCAAAGCCCCTGCGGTCCTCCTGAAGCGAGAAAGAATCATCGGCAGCAGCCCCAAGATGCGGGCCTCTCTCAACTTGCTTGCCCAGGCGGCGGCGAGTAACGCGAATGTCCTGATCGTGGGGGAAACGGGGACGGGCAAGGAGCTTTTCGCTCGGGCCATCCATTTCAACAGGCCGAGAGGGTTGGAGGACCCGTACGCCGCCGAAGGGGACCACAAGAGATCTTTCAAGGAAGGAGATTTTGTCGTCCTGGATTGCACCGCTCTGCCGGAGACCCTCGTCGAGAGCGTGCTCTTCGGGCATGAAAAAGGGGCTTTCACCGGCGCTGACAGGGCCCGGGACGGACTGATCAAGCAGGCGGATGGGGGAACCCTTTTCCTGGATGAGGTGGGCGAGCTTCCTCTTCACGTGCAGAAAGCGTTTTTGCGGGTTCTCCATGAGCACCGGTTTCGGCCGTTGGGCGGGAAAAGTGAAATAGAGAGCGAATTTCGAATCATTGCCGCCACCCACCGGAACCTGGAGGAGATGGCGGAAAAGGGCGAATTTCGGAAAGACCTCTTATACCGCCTCCGGTCCCTCACGATCGACCTTCCTCCCCTGAGGGAGCGCACGGAAGACATCAGGGAACTTTGCCGATTCCACGTGGCCAGGCTCTGCGAGCAATACCAGATGCCGACAAAGGGGTTTTCCCCTGATTTTTTCGATGCCCTTGAAGCTTACGACTGGCCGGGCAATATTCGGGAGCTGATCAACACCCTGGACGGCACGCTGGCCATCGCCGGGCAGGAAGCGACGCTGTTTGCGAAGCACTTGCCTGTGCATATCCGTATCCGCAAGGCACGCTCCTCCCTCAAGCAGGGCGTCCCGGAAAGGAATGCGGCCTCTGCGCTAATCAGGGAAGATCGGGAACTGCCCAAGCTGAGGGAATTCAGAAAGACCCTGGAAAAGCAGTACCTCCAAGACCTGATATTGAGAAGCAAGGGTGATATGAGGAACGCCTGCAGGATTTCGGGGTTATCCCGCTCGCGGCTGTACGATCTTCTCTCGAAAAACGGTCTTTCCTTCTCCTAAGCATCTCCACCCCACCTTCATCCCTTAATGGGAGAGCTCCAGCCATTCCGTTTTTTCGGAATCTGTCCTGTTTTCAGGATAAACGATCCCCCCGAATGCCCGCTTTTCATGCTGCCAATCAGGGGCGATAATTTCTTAATATTCTTAAATCATTAGTTTTTTCACCTGGCAACCCCTCGTGGCACAGCTCTTGTAAAGGAAAGGGGACGGAAATGCCGGGATCCCTTCCGTCTCTTAAACAGGAGAAGTCAAGACCATGGCCTTGATCCTTTACGCGAACAAAAAAGAGCCCTGGGCCGAACAACTTCAGAGAGCAGTCGAACGGGCCCTGCCGGAGCAGGGCCTGGAAGTTTACGACACGGTTGCCAGCCTTCGCACAAGGCTCCGTCAACCGGGAAATGAGGTCCAATTGGCGGTTCTCGCTGCGGCGAATCATCAAGACCTTTCAGACCTCCTTTCTTTTCGTGAGCTTCTTTCGGACATTCGCACCATTGTCATCCTGCCTGATCGAGATCCTGAAACCGCATCAAAGGCACATAGCCTTCTACCCCGCTTCCTGACCTATTTCGATGACGGTTTCGATGATCTCCGGGCGGTGCTCAGAAAAATGTTGGTCCATTCCAGATCCAAATCCCTCCATGAAGGCCCCTCATGCGACCGCCACGGAAGCGTTTGAGCCGGATCAGGATTGGGATCGGCGAAAGTCGAGGTAAATGGTTCGATGGAAACTGATTTGATGACTGAATATGAAGTGGAGACTGGCGCTCCCCTGTACGACAGCCTCACGGGCCTCTATAACCATGGTTTCTTTCTTCTGTCTTTGGCCCGCGAGATAAAGAGATCGGAACGTCACGGTGGACCCCTCACTCTCGCCCTGATCGACATCGATTCATTTTCAGCATTCAACGCTCACCACGGGCCCCTTGAAGGAGACCGGGTTCTCAGGGGCATTGCAGGACGCATCCTCAGCAATATCAGAGAAGTCGACATCGCTGCGAGGTATTCGGGAGATGTCTTTGCGGTCATCCTGGTCAAAGCCGAGATTGAATCCGCCATGGTTCCCCTGGAGA
>JAGUZM010000058.1 GCA_020060805.1 Deltaproteobacteria bacterium
TGGCTGAAGAGTATGACAACCTGGCCAAGAAACTCGCGAAAAACAGGAGCGTTCTCTTCAGAGAAATGTTTCTCGCCTACAAGAAACAGGCTCTGGAAAAGGAGTTCCGGGAGCTTCAACGATACGGTTCAGGTTTGGCCCGAAAGAAGGGGCTTCTCACAGAGGCTGATGTAGAGAGACTGGTTTTTGAAGGGCGCTGATTTTGAGGGTCGTTTTCGACACCAACATCTGTATCTCTGCCTTCGTCATACCTGGAGGCAATGCAGAAAGAGCCTACCTTGCCGCCATTCAAGGCAATTTTGAGCTTTGCACCTCCGTCGCAATCCTGACGGAGATGGCCCGCAAATTGGAGGAGAAGTTCGGTTGGGAGAAAGAAAGGATCGCTCAGCTGATTACCTCCATCGCGGATGTGGCTGTCGTCTTGAAAACGACGCCTCGCCTTAAAGTCTTATCAGGTGAGCCGGATAATCGTATCTTGGAGTGCGCCTCAGAGGCTGAAGCGGATCTCTTGGTCACTGGCGATAAACATCTGCTTGAACTCGAACAGTACGAAGATTTCATAATCGTAAAGCTATCGGCTTTTCTCACGATACTTCAAGAAATGCCTACGACACAAGACTGAAATGTCCTTTGCGTAGCAAAACCGCCTCTCCCCAAGCCTGTCCTGAGCAAGTCGAAGGGGCGCCAAGGTCGCTAAGGTTTTCTTGTTTTTAAACCTTAAATATCCTCCTTTGCGTCTTTGCGTCTCCGCGTGACACCTCTTGATGATGGAGACAACCCGATCCAGCTCTTCTTGTGTCATGGCCGTACCCGATGGAAGGCACAGGCCCCGGTTGAACAAATCTTCATCCACTTCTCTCTCCACTCCGGTTCTGTACATTTGCTCCTTGCTTTTTGCTGCTACCGATCCCCGTTCCTCTAAGATGTTTCGATCGCTTTTTAGATCCCCCTTTAGCCTTAAGCTGCAATTCTGATTCCAGTCCTTTTTATCTCATCGATCAGATTTCCTCCCGAAGCAAATGCCTCTGGAGTCAGGGGTATCGGCTCAATCCTGCTGTCAATACCCCTCCGCAACGGCACAATTCTCCGCCTGTCCTCGAACCGGTCACCGCTGAAAGCATCGGAAACAATGGCCACGTCGATGTCACTCTCCTCCTTGTTTACACCTCTTACACAGGAGCCGAAGAGAATGACTTCCTTCACAGGAATCCCGTCATTTCTCAATGCCTCTATGTACCTCTTGATCGCCTTCTTGATGGAACCTTTTTGAGCAGCCACCTTCTCAATCCCCCAATTCTCCTGAGATGCTCCTCAGTAAACTCCCTCGTGCATTTCTTGAAGAAAGAGAATTTCTCGTCCGGATACCTCGCTTCAAGATGGAAATCCGTGATGACCTCGAGGAGTTCAAGCCTCTCGGGAGACATCTCAAGGCCTATTTTTTCCGCTAGGAAAACGAGTCTGTGCGTATAGGGCGGAACCTCATTGAGCTTCTCTACAAAAATCGCTTTAAGAAGTTTCTCGATCGTAAGATGCCCAAAAAAAAGTGAATACGCATAATCCTCTTTTTCGAAAAGGTGATTCGCCGCCTTCCAGTCTCTCCCAGATGACTTGACCCAGTATGCTATTTTCTCTTCCTTGTTCATCCCTTCTGGGTTCCAAGCCGTTTGAGAGCCAACATTGTCCGAATGACAAATACTGCTTCCTTCGGACCACCAACTATGTTTTCTGATGATAACAACATCAACTTCCAAACTTTGCGATCGCCAACTGAATTATATCTCTGTTGCCGAACATTCGTAAACCCAATTCAGCATTCCACCTGCACTGCTTCAAAAGTCAGTCCCGATAATTCCGTCCTGATCTTGCCTTGAACCTCTTTCACCTTACCCGGTTGACTCCTGGGCCTTGCCGATAAGATTGGCTGAACCCAACTCCTTTAGCGTTTTCTCCGTGCGGGCTGAAATGTGGCTGACACGAGGGAGCCTGAATAAGGACACGCTTCTCTCGAACCTTTGAGTGAAGGCACCTCGGGCAATTCGACCTCACTATTTCTTGGGCTCTGGCGGATTTGTTTCTTTGAGCAAAATCCTCTCGCAAAACTGACTGGCCATGAGGCAGCAGGATGGGCACTTTTTGCCGAAAACGGCCCGCCATAGGCGGGTAAACCCTTGGGCGGAAATCGATCCGCAGATTACGCCGATTACTCAGATGGGTTCGACTGATCCATTGATTCAGGGGAGTAGACAAATCGTTTAAATTCCAGAGACTTCGAGCCAAAGTTAATCAGCAAACCCATATTCATTCCTGTGGCTTTAAGATAGTTGATCATCTGCGCCGCCTCTGTCCCGGACAGATTGCCCAGGGCTTTCAGTTCTACAATAACTCCCTCAAAGCAGACAAAATCGGGTTGATATGTTTTATTCAGCAGGTCTCCCTTGTGCGTTATGTGTACAGAGGGCTGCGATTTGAAGGGGATCTCCCGATCTCTAAATTCTCTTTCAAGAGCCTCCTGATAAACGGCTTCGAGAAAGCCATTTCCTAGCCCCTTATGGACTTCCATCGCAGCGCCAATAATGGCGTGAGTCCTCTGATCCTTACTATGGTGAAACAGCTCTCTCAACCAATGCCTTCATTTGTGTCTGTATTAATCTGCGTAATCCGCGGACTTCAGTGCGTTGGAATCTGTGTTAGTCTGCGTAATCTGTAGACCGGAAATCGGTAAAATGGGCTTATTTTGGACACCTCTTGATGACGGAGACGATGCGATCGAGGTCTTCCTCTGTCATGGCCGTCCCTGACGGCAAGCACAGCCGGCGGTTGAACAAATCCTCAGTTACTTCGCCCCACGACATGGAGCAATCGGGGCGGTTATCCTGCCGGCCAAATCCTGATGCCTTTCCTATCAACGACCCAAAGACGGCCTTTAGGGTCTTCCTCCGCCAGTTTCCTGATTACCATACGAACCAAGTGCTCCGCCTCGCTCAGGAGCTGGGATGGATTTCTGATGAGGATGATGCCTTCAGTGGCAAGGGGTGAGAAAACAAAGGGGTTTGAGAAAACCATATCTTGCGTTATGAGAATTCGTCTCTCCCTCGTGCAAACAGCATATATCTCCGAATCCCGCTCACCGGAAAGACCTTCACCGTAAACAGTCTGGGCGTTGTGTCCGGCATTCACGAAGAGGACCACCAGACGAACATCCATGCACTCATCAAGCTTGAATTTCATCCTGCGGTGGTGTGCTTAAGGGTAGATAGCGGTCGTGAGTCAACTCAGCTGCGTACGCAAGAGCGGCCCTAATGTCTTCCTTTGTAAGAGACGGGTACGCAGAAAGGATTTCGTCCTCAGATGAGCCTGCTGCCAGGTTATCAACAATCAGGGAAACCCATATTCTAGTTCCACGAATACAGGGCTTTCCACCGCAAACCATTGGATCTATTGAAATACGTTTCAGTAACTCTTCTCTTTTCACAGCTCTTTCCCTCAATTCATCGCCATTAAGATGTTATTATACCGTTGTCTAATACCGAGTTCAACGCCTTGTCGTCACAGCCACCGGAACAGATTTACCGAAAACAGCCCAAGGCGGAAATCGATCCGCAGATTAAGCAGATTACTCAGATGGGTTCGACTGATCCATTGATTCAGGGGAGTAGACAAATCGTTTAAATTCCAGGAGACTTCGAGCCAAAGTTAATCAGCAAACCTACATTCATTCCTGTGGCTTTAAGATAGTTGATCATCCGTGTCGCTCTGTGAAATCTGTGATTCACGGATAAGTACCTTTCCTTGCGTTCTTTGCGTCTTTGCGTGAAAAGACTTCCTCTCGCCAAGGCGCAAAGTACGCTAAGGTTTTTTGTCTTTAAACCTCTAGTATTATTGTCTTTGCGTTCTTTGCGTCTCCGCGTGTCACCTCTTGATGATGGAGACGACCCGCTCCAGCTCCTCCTCCGTCATCGCCGTACCGGATGGGAGGCACAGCCCCCGATTGAAAAGATCCTCAGCCACCCCTCCCCTTAGGACAGGCTCTCAATTCTCCTGCATGCTTCATCAAGAACGCTATCTTCCTTAGCAAAGCAAAAGCGTGCTAAGTTTTCCCCTGACCTGTCATGGTAAAAGGCTTCCCCCGGCACGCAAGCCACCCTCGTGTTCTTGAGCAAGTTCATGGCCTTCTCCTTGCTGTTGGATCCGGGCAGCCTGGAGATGTCAGCCAAGATATAATAGGCCCCCATAGGTACATGAGGGGTAAAACCGGCCCGGAAAAGAGCTGAACAGATTCGGTCGCGCTTATCCTGGTATTTGATCCCCAGTTTCTCATAATAACCCCTGCCCAGTTCCTTGAGGCCCTGAGCCACCCCTTTTTGAAGCGGGGCCGGGGCGCACACATACACTAAGTCGCTGAAAAAGCCAATGGCCTGGGTCCACCGGGGATCACAGATACAGTAGCCTATCCTCCATCCGGTGATGCTGAAGGTCTTGGAAAGACCGCTCACGGTTATGGTGCGTGCCTTCATGCCCGGCAGTGTTGCCGGTGGGGTATGTTTAAGACCATCGTAGATGAAGTGTTCATAGATCTCATCCGTGAATACGAAGAGATCATGTTTCTCCGCAAAATCGGCGACAATCTGCAATTCATCACGGCTGAAAACCTTTCCGCAAGGATTGGAGGGTGTACATATCACGATCCCCCTAGTCCTGGGTGTCACAACAGCCTCAAGATCTTCCTGCCTGAAAGACCATTTTGGAGGTCGCATCCGTGCATAGACGGGCACGGCTTCGGTGGCCACCAAGGTCTGCAAATGGTAGCCGTAGAACGGCTCAAAAAGGATCACCTCGTCACCCGGGTTCAATAAAGCCAGGCAAGCACAGAATAATGCACCGGTAGCCCCGGCGCTCACCACCACTTCCCGTTCCGGATCGACCTCCATTCCCGTGATCATCTTCTGCTTCCACGCAATGGCTGCACGCAACTCATCAATCCCATCGTAACGCGTGTATGTGTTCCATCCATCATCCATTGCTCCCTGGGCGGCACGCCTTACGACAACGGGCACTTCAGTATCGCATACGCCCTGGGAAAGGTTGATGCCTCCGACCTTGTCGCATTCTATCGACATGTTGCGTATTTCCGACTGCATGACCCATTCGTGACGCTTGCTAAGTTGTAGAGACATTCTCTTCTCCATTCTTGTGGGCTCAGAGGGTTAGAAGATGAGAAGAGCAGAAGGTAGGAAAATTAGAAACAGAACTTGTCGGCATTCATTTCCATTGAATTGAGCATGGCGATAATCTGCTCATATTCACCGTCGATTTCGTTGAAAAGAGTCTCATCTAAATAGCGGCAGGCCAGCGCAAATTCCAGCCAACACTGCGTCTCTGACGCTTCCTGCATCGCATCGGTTATCTTGTTTTTAAAGACGGCGGCATACCGCCTCTTTCGCCACCCCTCGGTCAAGTTGGAACATACGGATCGGGATGCCCGCCTGATCTGATCAACGAGCGCGTATCTCTCTTCGGCGGGACAACCTTTGGTAATCTCGTAGATACGCATCGCAGCAGCAAACGCGCGTCTGTAAA
>JAGUZM010000313.1 GCA_020060805.1 Deltaproteobacteria bacterium
CGAGGATATACTCCCAGTACCCGGTGAACTCCTTGCGGATAACCACCCGGGCACCTATGGCGGCTTCGACTCCCCCATACCCTGCAACGATGACCGGGTCTCCCTCCTTGACCTTGGATGACTCCCCAAGTTTCATAGGCTCCACGTCCAGGGGCTCTTCAGCCCGCAGGAGCCCGAAACCGGTGACGTGGTCGTACCCCACGAAAGAGGCCTTCACCCTGCGGCCGCTGGGACCGGTCACCTCGATGCTTTCCGACTCGATGATGATGTAGCCCGTGGTGACAATCAGCCCTTTGGAGTCGATGAGAACGCCGTGGCCCTCCCTCTCCACTCCGAGGACCTTCGCGGTATAGGCCTCTTGCGGGATGGCGGCGCGGACTTTCACGACTGCCTTCAGCACGTCTTCGGGTGCCTGGCCGGCGTGGAGTGATGGGTGGAGGATTAGGAAAAAAGCGACCACCGACAAGACCAAGCCTTTCTTCATGAGTATCACCCCCTTCAATGTGCAACCCTGTTGCAGAGAAGCGCCCTGACACGATGCCCGGGGATTTGGCCCATTACCGTTCTTGATGCCCTTGCCAGCCTTGCGAGGGGAGAAATCCTGTGGATTGAGCTGTCCTTGAGATGATGTGGCGATGAATCCCGCTCCAAATGTATGGTGCACCCATCCTGTTGTCAACGCCCATTTCTCTCCCATTTCTCTCCCCACACGGCGCTGGGATACCTTTTTGAAATGATTTCGTAGAGCAGGGGCTTTACCCGCCTCGGGCGAGCTAGCCCCTCCGCCATGCAGGCAGCCTTGAGGAATGTCGAGGGGAAAGGTGCGCCAGCCTGAAAACTGTGTTATTGTGTTACAGAAGCTCTAAGTTGCCCGAATCTTGACCCTCCAGAAAGGAACCCAACCATGTCCTCCGTGATTGCTGAAACCATCCGGTTGATAACCGGCAAGTCCCGGTTTGAGCCGGAGAAAACACAGGTCGACGATGTCGTTCTCGGCGTCTTCTTCTCAGGGGTGAAACTCTCCAGCGGTCACTCAGGGGTCGCCTTCACCCCGATCGGCGAACTGCCCGAGGCTGTGTGCTGCCCCACCTCTGCTGCCCGGATGCCCCCTGCCGGGAATTTGGAAAAGAGGCCGGTTCTCGAACTCCTGGATTACGCCACAGACCCTAACGTGGTAAAAAGCGCGATCGGGGTTGCCCTTGTCAACGCCCTGTCCCACGCTCTTCTTGAATCTGAAAAATCGCCGGGCTACCGGATCATCGAAGACACGGACGGCTTCGATCTCCTGGGAATTGAACCCCGGGAGGTCGTCACCCTCATCGGTGCTTTCGGTCCTTATATCCGTAAGCTCAAGACCATGGGAAATCCCTTTTTCATTGTCGAGAAAAACCCTCAGACCCTGCGGCCCGATGAAATGGCGCATTTCAGGCCCGAACCTGATATCGCTGCGACCCTGGATGAGACCGATGTGGTCATCATCACAGGCACGGCGATCGTCAACCACACGATCGATCGCATCCTGTCTCTTCTCAGGAAAAACCACCGCGCCGCGATCATCGGTCCCACCGCCAGCATGCTTCCGGATGCCTTCTTCGAAAGAGGCATCACGGTCATGGCCGGCGTACGGATGACGGACCCTGATGGGATGATCAAGATCCTTAAACAGGCGGGTTCCGGGTATCATTTGCTTCAGCACTGCGCTCAGAAGATCGCTTTTCTGAAGCCGTCCTAGTTCTTGCGTTGCCGCTTCGTCGAGGGATTTCACGAAGGCCCCAGGCCGGCGGGAGGGTTTTCAGGCGAATAACACAAAGGCACGCATTGTTCTGAATTTCTGCGCTCCCCCTCTCACCTTACCTTTTCTTTTGTGTTACAATGGGCCTGCAAGTAACTCGGGGAGCCGGATGCTTTAGCATGATCTGTCCTGGAGAGAGTTCCGCCCGGAATCCGTCAAACAACCACCTCTCAACCATTCCTTCCTTTTTCCGGAAGCTGAAAAACAACGAACATGTCATCATGGCCCTTCTTGCCGTGGCGGTCGGGTTGGCAGCCGGTTTCGGCGCCCTCGGGTTTCGCCTTCTCATCGAGCTGTTTCAATCCATCGCTTACCCGGGGAAGGGCAACGTTCTTGAGATTGCCATGGAAACGCCGTGGTACATGAAGTTCTGGGTCCCTGCTCTCGGCGGCGTCGCGGTGGGATGCCTGACTTATTTTTATGCAAAAGACGCCCAGGGCATAGGCATACCCGAAGTCATGGAAGCCGTGGCCCTCCGCAAGGGAGTGATCAAGAAGAAATTCCTTTTCCTCGAACCCCTTCTCTCCGCTGTATCCATCGGCACCGGCGGCTCCGCAGGGGTCATCGCTCCCACCGTTTTCATCGGCTCAGCCATCGGGTCTGCCACAGGCCAGATCCTCAAGATCTCCGCCGACCGGACCAGGGCCCTGGTCGGTTGCGGCGCTGCCGCCGGGATTGCCGCCATCTTCAACGCGCCCATCGGGGGATGCATGTTCGCTCTGGAGGTCATCCTCGGCGATTTCGGGCTGGCCTCGTTCAGCCCCATCGTCATCTCCTCTGTCGTGGCGACTGCCGTTTCGCGCCACTTTGTCGGCGATTACCCGGCCATTCTTGTTCCTCCCTACGAGCTTGAGAGCTCCTGGGCATCGTGACCCGCAGGGATATCATCGGCGCTTACAACAGCGCCGTCATCAAGAAACCTATCTTGCCCGAATAGGCCGCTGCCTGAGGATCATGTTCTCGGGGTGAAAGGATGTTCCCTGGAAAAAGAAGCGCGATTTACTTTTTCGCGATAGCCTTGGGGCTGTTTTTCTCCACGGCCGCCGATATCTTCGGTGCGGGCTGCGAGGAGGCGCGGGACTCCTCAGTCGAAGCCACCTGGTCGGAGCTGCTTCTGAGGATGCCTTACCCCCACCGCATGCCCCTTCCCCCGGCCGAATCGACTCCTATCGACGGCACCTACGCGAAACGGGAATCGAAGGATGAACCCCGCGTTCCCTGCCGGCGGTGCCCCGACTATGCCGTCGAAGGAGGAACATGGAAACTCCATCTGGACAAAGGCGTTTTCAGGATATTCCACGAGGCCACGGGTTGGAAGAGCATCGGCTCCTTTGTGATATCAGGAGAGGAGTTTTCCATCGCCAACGATCCCGTCTGCCACGAGGTGGTGGGCCGTTACACCTGGAATCTGGAAAACGGGCGATTGGTTTTCAGGGTGATCGAAGACCCCTGCGCGATCGAGCTCAGAGCAAAAAACCTGACAAGCCTCCCCTGGCTCTCTTGTCAGGCCCCCGACAGGGAACCGGCCATGACCGGTCACTGGCTCAAGCCTGCCCGCTGCGATAACGAATGAACCATCCTTCATAGGCTCATTCCTGAAGGCTTGCATGAGCGGTTCCCCTCAAGCCCCCTCCGTTCGTGCTGAGCTCTTTTCCGTTCGCGCTGAGGCCTGTCCTGAGCTTGTCGAAGGGGATCGAAGCACGAACGGACAGAACACACGCGCCGGGGGATCGAAGCACGAACGGCGCTGATAAACCCTGTGCCAAAACAGCTCCAATGGTAAAAACCGGATGCCCTTGCTATATTGTTAGAAGTACATAATATTAACTCGTTGAGTAAAACCTCCGGACCGGCTTGCGGACCGGTCTTCTGCACCGAAAAGATCGGAAAAGGAGGTGAGATCAAATGAAGGCCATCAAGATCCTCGTCCTGTGCCTGCTCCTTTTTTTCGGGATCAGTATTCTTGGATGCGTGACGCCCGATCCCGTTCCGTGGAACAAGCGACCGCTTTCGGACGGGCTCCCATGGGATGCCCGCCATGGCCCTGGCTAGGTTCCTGAGCCACAAAGGCACGGCATTGATCAAATCACGCCTCTTATAGAGGATACGTTACGCCCATGGCCAAGTTCATCCTATTATCGGTCCTTGCTCTCTTAATTCCATTCGAATGCCCGGCCCTGGCTGCGACTTTCAGCGGACGAGGCGCCTTTGCCCACGTCGAAGCCCAGATGAAGATCGGGCCGAGGCCGACCGGGTCCGAGGCGTGGCGGGCCACGGGCGACTACATCGTCCGTCAGCTGAAAGTAGCCGGATGGGCCGTGGAAGAGGAGCGCCACGCTTACCAGGGGACGAGGATCAGAAATATCATCGGCCGCAAGGGGACCGGCCCTGTGGTGATCATCGGCGCCCACTACGACACACGCCTTCGCGCCGATCAGGATAGGGCCAACCGGACTGCACCTGTCCCGGGCGCCAACGACGGGGCGAGCGGTGTTGCCGTGCTCCTCGAGCTTGCCCGCACCCTCGACATCCGGAAGCTTACCCGTGAGGTGTGGCTGGCATTCTTCGATGCGGAAGACAACGGGGACCTGGACGGCTGGGAGTGGACCGTGGGATCGCGGTTCATGGCCCAACACCTGAAGGTGAGGCCCGAGGTGGTCATCGTCGTGGACATGGTCGGCGACAGGGACCAGCAATTATACTATGAGGGCAACTCTGACCCTGAATGGAGCCGTCGAATATGGGCTGTCGCCCATCGCCTCGGTTACGGCGAGCATTTCATACCCGTGGTGAAACACTCAGTCTACGACGACCACATCCCTTTTGCCCAAAAAGGCATCCCCTCCGTTGACATCATCGACTTTGATTACCCTTACTGGCATACCCTGGAAGATACGATCGACAAGGTGAGTGCGGAGAGCCTGGAGAGGGTTGGACGGACCCTGCAAGCGCTCCTGGAGGAATGGCGATGAGCCCCTTTTCCCGCCATTGAAATAACTGCCCCTCTTTGCTATACTTTCTTAGCTTCTTAATCCGTCAAATTATTCATTGGCATGTCGTGACACCGGGAAAGCACAAGACAAAACTGTTTATCGGCATCCTCATCGGCCTCTTTTTCATGATCCTGGCCTTTCGCAAAGTCGATTTCGGCCAGATGTGGGGTTCCCTCAAATCCGCCGATTACACCTATCTTCTTCCCGTCGTTGCCGTCATTTTCTTAAGCCATCTCCTGCGCGCTTTCCGGTGGCGCTACCTGCTCGACCCCATCCGCCGGCTGGACACGGGCAGCTTGTTCTCTTCCCTGATCATCGGCTACGCCGCCAACGTCGTGACGCCCGCCCATCTTGGTGAAATCCTGCGCGCCTATGTCCTCGGCAAGAAGCGTAGCCTTCCGGTGAGCGCAATCCTGGCCACGGTCGTAATGGAACGAATCATCGATGTCTTCTCGCTTCTTGCTATCATGCTCCTCGCCATTGTCATCCACCCCTTCCCCGACTGGGTCGCCCGGAGCGGCTACATCATGTTCGCCGGAACCCTGGGGCTTCTCTTCTTCCTGATCATGCTCAAGAAATCCAGATGGTTCACCACGACGTTCCTTGGGATAGCTCACAAGATTTTGCCTGCCCGCATCGCCCATCACCTCGACACGATCACGGAAAAATTCGTCTCAGGGATCGTGCTCCTGAGAAAATGGCACGATTACGTGACCGTGACCCTCCTTTCCGCAGCCATCTGGTTCTGTTACGGCCTCGTCTTCCATCTTTCCCTCTACGCC
>JAGUZM010000434.1 GCA_020060805.1 Deltaproteobacteria bacterium
CCCATTTCATCACCTCCACAACGCACAAGACCCTGAGGGGGCCGCGGGGAGGGATCATCCTGACCGGAGAGGAGTACGGCCGTGCTGTGGACAAGGGCCTATTCCCCGGGATCCAGGGCGGCCCGCTGATGCACACGATCGCCGCCAAGGCGGTCTGCTTCGGGGAGGCTTTAAGGCCCGAATTCGCCGCGTACCAGAGCCAGGTGGTCAGGAACAGCCTGGCCCTCGCCGAGGCATTGACGGGCTCCGGGTTTGATCTCGTTTCAGGGGGGACGGACAACCACCTGGTTCTGGTCGACCTGAGTTCCCGGCGGATGAGCGGTCTCGACGCGGAAAGGGCCCTGGGTGAAGCGGGGGTGGCGGTTAACAAGAACGTCGTCCCTTTTGACAAGCGGGGCCCCCAGGTCACCAGCGGCCTGAGGGTCGGCACGCCCGCCGTGACGACGAGAGGAATGAAAGAACCGGAGATGAAAGAGATCGCCGGCGTCATCAAGAAAGTCCTGGACAACCCGGGGAGCGAACGGGTCATCCAGGACAGCCGTGGCAAAGTGAACGATTTATGCAGAAGGTTTCCCGTATATGACTTCCTTGAAAGCTAAGAAGCCTGAACAGAAGCTGGTCGAGACCGGCCTGAGGAGGATGCCCGCCCGGCCCTCCTGGCCGGAGTACTTCATGGCAATCACCAAACTCGTCGCCAAGCGGTCCACCTGCCTGAGGCGGAGTGTGGGGGCGGTCCTGGTGAAGGAGAAGAGAATCCTGGCAACCGGGTACAACGGCGCTCCCGCCGGGTTGAAGCACTGCGAAGAAGTCGGCTGCATCAGGGAAGACGCCTCGATTCCCTCAGGAACGCGCCACGAGCTCTGCCGGGGGCTTCACGCCGAGCAGAATGTCATCATCCAGGCCGCATTTCACGGGATTTCCATCAAAGAATCGACCCTCTACTGCACCAACAAGCCCTGCGTCATCTGCTCCAAGATGATCATCAACGCTGGTATCAAGCACATTTACTATGAAGAGGGATACGACGACCCGCTCTCGGACCAGATGTTTGCCGAAGCCGGATTACAAGTGATGAGGTTGAAGATATGAGATGCCCTTACTGTACAAAAATCGAGAACAAGGTGATTGATTCGAGGACGAGCAAGGACGGCCGGACGATCCGGAGGCGCCGGGAATGCATCGAATGCGGGAGGCGGTTCACCACCTACGAAAAACTGGAAGAAGTGCTTCCGATGGTGGTCAAGAAGGACGGGAGACGGGAACCCTTCAACCGGGAGAAGATCACCGAAGGGATCAAGAAAGCCTGCCAGAAGCGGCCTGTGAGCATCACGAAAATCGAGGAATTCGTCGACTCCCTGGAGCTCTTTTTCCAGGAGCTTGGAAGAAAAGAAATCGACAGCAAGGAGATCGGGGAACGGGTCATCAATGCCCTGAAGGAGTGGGATGAGGTCACCTATGTGCGGTTCGCTTCCGTCTACAGGCAGTTCAGGGACATCAACGAGTTCATGGCGGAGCTGGAGGGCATCCTCAAGGCAAGGAAGGAAAAAGAGACGGGGAGCGGATGAGGAGGGATTGGCTTTCTGTTTGGCTCGGATGGGTTTCGATTGCACGACATGGATGAAAGATTCATGAGGGAGGCTCTCAGGCTGGCGCGGAAAGGGCTGGGCCGGACTTCCCCGAACCCTGCGGTGGGTGCGGTCGTCAGCCGCAGGGGAAAAGTGATCGCCAGGGGTTACCACCGGCGGGCGGGGAGCCCTCACGCAGAGGTGGAAGCCCTGGCCAAGCTAAGGGGGAAACCCCATAAAGAAGACACCCTGTATGTCACCCTGGAGCCGTGCAACCACCACGGAAAAACGCCGCCGTGCACTGAAGCGATCCTGAAGCGGGGCATCAGGAATGTGGTGGCGGGGATGAGAGACCCCAACCCGATGGTGACCGGCGGCGGCTGCGACTACCTGGCCCAAAACGGCGTGAAAGTCCGGCTGGGCGTCCTTGAGGCGGATTGCCGGCGTCTGAACGAATTCTTCGTCAAGTTCGTGACCACTGGCCGGCCCTTTGTCGTGGCAAAATCCGCCCTCACCCTGGACGGTTGGAGCGCCACATCGACCGGCCATTCGGAGTGGGTCAGCAATGATCTGTCACGGCAATACGTCCACCGCCTGAGGGACACGGTCGATGCGGTGATGGTGGGGATAGAGACGATTCTCTCGGATGATCCGCTGCTCAACACGCGCCTGGAAAAAGGGAAGGGCCGGGACCCTGTCCGGATCGTTCTGGATACGAACCTCAGAATTCCCGAGCACGCCAGGATACTGAAGCAGGAATCCGAGGCGAAGACCGTTGTTGTGGCCGGGGACCATGTGCCGGAGGAGCGGCAGGAAAGAATCAGGGACCAGGGCGCCACCGTTCTCCTCTGCCCGAGAAGGGGGGAGCGGCTTGACCTGCCGGTCCTGATGGACAAGCTGGCCGTCATGTCCATCACCTCCATCCTGGTGGAGGGCGGGGCAACGCTCCTGGGGGCCTTGATCAGGGAAAAGCTGGTCGACAAGTTCTACGTTTTCAAGGCCCCGAAGATTCTCGGCGGGAGCGACGGCACACCGATGGCGTCAGGCCCCGGGCCAAAGAAACTGGACGAGGGAATCGTTCTCCGCGACACGGAGGTGAAGCGATTCGGGGATGACATCCTGTTCATCGGATACCCGCAATACGGAGACCGGGGCGAAGAGCAGGAAGGAGAGGCTGAGCCATAGCGCGGGGGCTCTGCGATGAGAGCCTCCTGATGAAGGATAGATCATGTTTACGGGGCTTGTGGAAGGGACCGGCAGGGTGAAGGAGACGAGCCTTCGGGCCGGGGAAATGCGGCTCACGATAGAGCCTCTTTTCCCTGTGTCTGAGCTAAACCTGGGGGAGAGCATCAACGTGAACGGTGTGTGCCTCACGGTGGCAAGCACCAAGGACAAGACCTTCACCGCTGATGTGTCCGCCGAGTCCCTGTCCCGTGCCACCCTGGGCAGCCTCAAAGTGGGGGATGAAGTCAACCTGGAGAGGGCCCTCCGCCTGAGCGACCGCCTCGGAGGCCATCTGGTATCAGGCCACGTGGACGGCGTTGGAAAGGTGCTGCGCAAAGAACAGCGGCAGAGTTCGTGGCTTTTTGAAATCAGTGTTGACGAGAGCCTTTCGAGGTATATTATTGAGAAGGGGTCTATCGCCGTTGACGGGATCAGCCTCACGGTGAACCGGTGCAGGGCCGGGAGATTCGAGGTGAACATCATCCCTCAGACAGGGAGGGAGACGACCATCCTGAAGATGAAGCCCGGGAGCCTCGTCAACATTGAGACGGACATGATCGGAAAATACGTGGAAAAATTCCTCAAACCCGGGGAGAGCTCCGGCGGCCAGGGGAAACCTTCCACGATCGATCGAGCTATGCTCAGAGAACATGGGTTTGGTGATTAAGGATTATGCCGGTGGCAACCATAAAAGAAGCGATTGAGGACCTGAAGCAGGGGAAGATGATCATCCTCGTAGACGACGAGGACAGGGAGAACGAGGGTGACCTCACGATGGCGGCTGAGAAAGTGACGCCCGGGGCGATCAATTTCATGGCGCGGTACGGCCGCGGGCTCATTTGCCTCTCCCTGGCGCCGGAGATCGTGGATCGGCTCAAGCTTCCCCTCATGGTCTATGATAACCGATCCTCTTTCAAGACGGCTTTCACCGTGTCCATCGAAGCACGGAACGGCGTGACAACGGGGATCTCCGCCGCGGATCGGTCCCACACGATCCACACGGCGGTTGCCGATGACGCGAAGCCGGAAGACCTGGTTCAGCCGGGACACGTGTTCCCGATCCGGGCTCGCCGGGGAGGGGTCCTTTTCAGGACAGGCCAGACCGAGGGATCCGTGGACCTGGCAAGGCTGGCGGGGCTGAAACCGGCCGGCGTGATCTGTGAGATCATGAAGGACGACGGCACCATGGCCCGGATGCCCGACCTCGACAAATTCAGCGAAGAGCATGGGCTCAAGATCGTCACCATCGCAGACCTCATCGCCTATCGGATGAAGACAGAGTCTTTCGTTCACAAGGCCGCTGAGACGATTCTCCCCACGCCCCACGGAGAATTCAAGGCCATAGCGTTCGTGAACGACATCGACTCCTACGAGCACCTCGCCCTTGTCAAAGGGAATATCCAGCCCGATACGGAGGTGCTGGTCAGGGTCCACTCCCAGTGCCTGACCGGTGACGTCTTCGGTTCTTTCCGGTGCGACTGCGGGGCGCAGCTCGACAAGGCGATGGAGATGGTCCAGGAGGAGGGGCTGGGGGTCATCCTTTACATGCAGCAGGAAGGAAGGGGGATCGGCCTTGCGAACAAGATCCGGGCTTACGCGCTCCAGGAAAAGGGGAGGGACACGGTGGAGGCGAACCAGGAGCTCGGGTTTGGGGCAGACCTGAGGGACTACGGGGTGGGGGCGCAGATCCTCGCCGCCCTGGGTGTGAAGAAAATGAAGCTCATGACCAACAACCCTAAAAAGATCATCGGCCTGGAGGGGTATGGGCTGGAGGTGACGGGACGGGTCCCCCTGGAAACCGAGCCGAGGCCTGAAAACCTGAATTACCTGGTGACGAAGTGCCAGAAACTGGGCCACCTGATCAACCTGCGCGCCAAAGGCGCTGCTCTTGCGGATCGGTCCCTTGAAAAAGGGCGAACCCCGGACCCGCACGACGATGCGTGATGGGTGAATCGAAGGACCCCGCGGGGGGATGTGGGAAAATCAGTGCGGGCATGAAGGCCGGATGACAGCCGTTGGATATCGGGCGCTTGGCGGAAAACCAAAAACAAAGAGAGGAGTTCCCATGCCGAAGCTAATCGAAGGAAAAATATCTGCACAGGGTTTTCGTTTTGGCGTCGTGGTGAGTCGGTTCAATGACTTCATTGGTTCGAAACTGGCGGAAGGGGCGATGGACGCCCTGAAGAGGCATGGGGCGAAGGATGAGATGATCTCCCTTGTCAAAGTGCCGGGGGCATTCGAGATTCCCCTCACTGCCAAAAAAATGGCTGAGAGCGGGCAATACGACGCCGTCATCTGCCTCGGCGCCGTGATCAGGGGGTCTACGCCTCATTTCGAGTATGTGGCGGCGGAGGTGTCCAAAGGGATCGCCATGGTAGCCCTGGAGACGAAGGTTCCTGTCACATTCGGCGTCCTGACCACAGACAACCTGGAGCAGGCGATCGAGAGGGCGGGCTCCAAGTCCGGAAACAAGGGATGGGATGCGGCCATGGCGGCCATGGAGATGGTGAATCTCTTCAAGGATCTGGGCTGACCGGTTCAGCCCGCCCCGCTGCCCCCACGGCCCTTCCACTATTCTGGTACCCCGGGCGTCCGGCACGGGATATGTGGGACAAGCAGAGCGATGAAGAGGGGTAATCTCCTCTGAGAAGACCATCCACTCAGGGCTTCAGAACGAGAACGACTGAGTTCATCCTCCTGTGGCCCTATCTTTTTTTTGGAAGTTCGGCAGGAAACCCATGGGCAAGAGGCACCGAGCGAGAGAGCTCGCCCTGCAAGTTCTTTTTCAGATGGAATTCAACCCGGGCGGTCCGGAGGAGAGCTTCGATCGTGTGTGCAAGTGCTTCTCTCCGGCCAAGGACATCCGTTCTTTTTCGAGGCAGCTGGTCCAAGGGGTCGTAGAGAATAGGGATGAGATCGACCGCATGATCAGCAGGTCCTCGAAGAACTGGCGCCTGGACAGGATGTCCCGGGTGGACAGGAACATCCTCAGGGTGGCTGTGTTTGAGGTGATGTTCATGAAGGACATCCCGCCCAAGGTTTCCATCGACGAAGCGGTGGAACTCGGAAAGCGTTTCGGTACGGACGAATCGGGCGCTTTCATCAACGGGGTTCTGGATCGCATCTACAGCGACCTATCCCCGACGAAGGAGGAGAAGGCCTTCAACGGTATTCAGTAGAGAGCATACGGAAAAGGTGACAAAGGAATGAAATACAACCCTCAAGAACTGGAAAAGAAGTGGCAGGCTCAGTGGGAAGAGAAAAAGCTCTTCAAGGTAACGGAAGATCCGGCCAAAAAGAAGTATTACCTCCTGGAAATGTTCCCCTATCCTTCCGGAAAGATCCACATGGGGCACGTGCGGAATTACACGATCGGCGACGTGGTGGCGCGGTACAAGAGGATGAACGGAGAAAACGTGCTCCACCCCATGGGCTGGGACGCTTTCGGCCTGCCTGCGGAGAATGCAGCCATCGAAAACAAGACCCACCCTGCAAAATGGACCTACGACAACATCGACAACATGAAAGCCCAGCTCAAGAGGATGGGTTTCAGCTATGACTGGGATCGCGAAGTGACCACCTGCAACCCGGATTACTACCGCTGGGAGCAACTCATATTCCTCAGGATGTACGAGAAAGGCCTGGCTTATAAGAAGAGAACCTTCGTGAACTGGTGCGAGAGCTGCCAGACGGTCCTGGCCAAGGAGCAGGTGGAAAACGGCCGCTGCTGGCGTCACGCGGATCAGGAAGTCACCCTCAAGGAAATGGACAGCTGGTTTTTCAAGATCACGGCGTACGCTGACGAGATCCTGGAACACTGCGAGAAACTTCCCGGCTGGCCGGACCGGGTCCTGACCATGCAGAAGAACTGGATCGGCAAGAGCTACGGGGCCATCATCCGCTTTCCTGTGGTCGGCTCCGACCTCGATATTGAAGTGTACACGACGAGGCAAGATACGCTCTTCGGAGCGACCTTTCTCTGCTTTGCCCCTGAGCATCCCCTGCTGAGGGAACTGATCAAGGGACAGGCCCAGGAGCAGGAGATCAACGCCTTCATCGAGCGGACCCTCAAAGTGGACAGCTACATCAGGACAGCGGACCTGACCGTAAAGGAAGGCGTCTTCACCGGAAGATACTGCGTCAATCCTGTCACGGAAGAAAACATTCCGATCTATGTGGCGAACTTTGTCCTTTTTGACTACGGGACAGGAGCGGTGATGGCTGTTCCCACCCATGACCAGAGGGATTTCGAGTTCGCAAAAAAGTACGGCCTGCCGTTAAGGGTCGTGATCCAACCGCCGGACCGGGTGCTGAATGAAGAGACCATGACCGAGGCTTACGTGGATGAGGGCATCCTGGTCCATTCAGGCCCTTTCAACGGCCAGGGCAACCTCGATGCCCTGGACAGCATCGCCGACTACCTCCAGTCCAAAAAGCTCGGTTACAAGACCGCCAATTTCAGGCTCAGGGACTGGAACATCTCACGGCAGAGGTACTGGGGCGCGCCCATCCCCATCATCTATTGCGATAAGTGCGGGACCGTGCCGGTCCCTGAAAAAGACCTGCCCGTGATCCTGCCCCTGGACCTTCAATTGAGGCCCAACGGTGGATCGCCGCTCCCTTATGAGCCTTCCTTTTACGAGGTCCGGTGCCCTTCGTGCGGCGGCCAAGGGAAGAGGGAGACGGACACCATGGACACGTTCGTGGAATCTTCCTGGTACTTTGACCGGTACGCTTGCCCGGATTACGACAAGGGTCCGATAGATCGTGAGCGGGTGGATTACTGGATGCCCGTGGACCAGTATATCGGCGGCATCGAGCACGCCATCCTCCACCTCCTGTATTCCCGTTTTTACACGCGGGTGCTGAGGGACTTTGGCGAGCTGAAGGTGAGCGAGCCCTTCACCAACCTCCTCACCCAGGGCATGGTCTGCATGGAGACCCAGGAGTGCCCGAAACACGGGTATCTCTATCCCAAAGACGTGAGGGACGGACGGTGCATCCACTGCCAGTCAGAGGTCGCGGTGGGACAGAAGCTCAAGATGTCCAAGTCCAAGAGAAACGTGGTTGATCCCGAGGACCTGATCGAGCGTTATGGAGCCGACACGGTGCGCATGTTCTGTCTGTTCGCCTCTCCTCCTGAGAAGGACCTGGAATGGAGTGAGCAGGGCGTCGAGGGGTCTTTCAGGTTCCTGAACCGTGTCTGGCGGCTCGTGGACGATCAGCTGGAGAAGATCAAGGGATCGGCCGTGTACGACGGGAAAAAGCCCCTTCCCGGGGACCTGAGGGATCTTCACCGGAAGACCCACCAGACCATCAGGAAAGTGACGAACGACATCGAGGACCGGTTCCATTTCAACACGGCGGTCAGCGCGGTGATGGAACTCGTGAACGACACGACCAAAGTGCTGGGCGCCGCCGCAGGGGAGGAGCCGCTCCTCTGGCCTGTCGTGAGAGAGGCGGTTGAGGCGGCGGTCCTTCTCCTCTCTCCCGTGGTCCCCCACATCACGGAAGAGCTCTGGCAGATGCTCGGTCATGACGAGCATCTCCTCACCATCCCGTGGCCGAAGTACAGGACAGAAGCGCTGGAAAAGGAAAAGCGCCTGGTGGTTCTCCAGGTGAACGGCAAGGTGAGGGACAGGGTCGAAGTCCCGGCCACCTTCGGCGAAAAGGAAATCGAGGCCGCAGCCCTTCAGAGCGCGCGGGTCAAGAGCTTTGTCGCCGGAAAGAGGATCAAGAAGGTCATCGTGGTGGGAAGCAAGCTGGTGAACGTGGTGGTATGAAATTCGGTCATCCCATGAAACTGATGGTCCTTTGGCTTGTATGCCTGTGTGCGGGCTGCGGGTACCATGTCAGGGCGGACGGTGAACCCGTGGGGATCGCCATCCAGGAACTGGCCATTCCCCTGTTCACGAGCACCTCATCGGAAATGGGTCTTGAGGCGGTTTTCACCAGGGTGGTGAGGGAGGAGTTCATCAGCCACACGAAGGTCCCCCTGGTGCCGGAAGAGCGGGCGAACATGGTCCTGATCGGCCGGCTGTACGACATCCGGACCGATCCGATCGGCTTTGACGACACCGGGGGCTTCACGGTGACGAGCAGCCGCAGGATCAGGCTCAAGGTGGACGTTCGCATGGTGGACCGCCGGCAGGGGCGGGTGGTGTGGCATGAAAAGGCGTTTGAGGAGAGGACGAGCTATCGGGTGGGTGGAGACCCCGTGGCCGCGCAGTTAGAAAAGCAGCAGGCCCTGGAGACCCTTGCGCGGCGGGTGGCCAAGAAAATCTATCAGAGAAGCGTGGAAAGGTTCTGATGGCCAGGGATCTCGGTCCGGAATCGGTGATCAAGGCATTGGACAAGGGCTGTCTCGCGCCGTTCTACCTTTTCTACGGCCCCGGCGAATTCCGGATGGAGAAGCTCCTGGACAGGATCAGGGCTTCGGCGATTCCCGAGTCTGTCAGGGACTTCAACATGGAGCTGTTCTACGGGGGCGAGGCAAGCCCCGGGGAGATCATCCTGAAGGCCAAGTCCATGCCGTTCATGTCGAAGAATCGGCTCATCATGGTGCGGAGGACGGAGCTCTTCGGCAAGGAGGATTTGGAGAGGTTTCTGCCCTACCTTGAGAACCCGTCGGAATCGACCTGCCTTATCTTTATCAGCGGAAGGGCCGATTTCAGCAGGAAATTCTACAAAGAGATCCGTGCCCGGGGTCTTGACGTGAAATTCGCTTCCCTGAAAGAGGAAGAGGTGTTGCCCTGGGTCAAACAAACGGCAAAAGAACTGGGCCTTCAAATCGATGAAGACGCCGCGGATTACCTGGCAAGCATCGTCGGCAACAACCCCCGGGAGCTGTACGGGGAGCTGGAAAAACTGCGGCTCAGGTTTTCCAAAATCAAGGGGATCGATCCGGTCAAAGAGCTTGTGATGCACAGCCGGATCTACTCGATTTTCGAACTGATGGAAATGATATCCACGAAGAACTGTGACGGTTCCCTGAAAGCCCTGGAGCGGTTCCTCGCTGAAGGGGACAGGCGGTTAGGGCCCTTGCAGGTGTTGGGCATGCTGAACCGCCAGCTGAGGCTTCTGTGGCAGACGAAAGAGATCCTGATGAAGGGGGGCGGGTTCGGGGAAGTGGCGGATAAACTCGGCCGAAACCGGTTCAAAGCCAGGGACTTCATGGGCCATGCGAAACACTGGTCAACGGAGCAGCTGCAAAGGGGCGTGAGAAAACTGTACGAAGCGGATGGGGGGCTCAAGTCAGGATCGCGGCCGAAGCCGGTTCTGGAGGAAGTGATCATCTCCCTTTGCAGGGAGAAGGAGCCGTCATGAGTACGGTCGGTTCCGCCCCGCAGGACCGCCCCGGGAGGGGGCGCGTGTCCGGAACAGGGGCGAACTTTTTCCCGGGGCCGTTACCTAAGCCGTTTTCTGCGATGCCGCCCGGTTGACCGATCGGGCAAGCCGGGACGCCTTGCGGGCCGCCCTCTTCTTCGGGATGACGCCCTTGGAAGAGGCGCTCTGCAAAATCGCAACCGTCTCTTTCAGGGCAGCCTTTGCCTCTTCGTCTTTCTTGTCGGCGAGGAGGGCTCTGATGCCTTTCACAGCGCCCTTGGCCCTGGTCTTGTGGGCAAGGTTTCGTAACCGGCGGGTTTCACTTTGACGTGCCCTTTTGAGGGCTGATGGGTGATTAGCCAAATGAAAATCTCCTCCTTGAGGGGTGATGATTTCTGGTAAAATTTATTTTTTAGAAAACCCGGGCTTTTTTGTCAAGATTAAATTTGCCACGATAGGGGTACATCGCCATTTCAGAGCAGGAACACGTCAGCAAAGCCGCGGGGGTGGTCGGGTTTTACACGCTCCTCAGCCGTATCCTGGGCCTCGTTCGTGACATCGTGGTGGCCAGGTTCTTCGGCGCCGG
>JAGUZM010000308.1 GCA_020060805.1 Deltaproteobacteria bacterium
CCCGCACCGTGGTACAGGATGAGGACGACGACCCCGAGCAGGGCACCCACCAGGGGGAAGAAGCACAGGGTTCTGGAAAAATCCCTCGTGTCTTTCCCCGGCAGGGGGATGATGGTCAGGGTGCGAAAAGCGCTTAGAACATTCCGGATCATGGGTCCTTATCGTTCTCCCTTGCGGGCGCTAGCTCAGATTTAGTCGGCCGATGATACCTTTTCTTGCGTTCCAAGGCGGGGGAGGCGGCAATCATTCCTCCTTTCCCGACACCCCTGCGTTTTGAAACGTGGCCATCCGGTGGTAACATTCCATGGCCTGGGCGATGATCTGCATGGCAAGAAGCGATCCGGTGCCCTCCCCCAGGCGCATGTCGAGGGAGAGAATGGGCCGGATACCCTCATTTTTCAGGAATGTCTCATGATACGCTTCGGCCGAAGCATGGGCAAAGAAGAGATAGCCCCTTGTCTCCGGTTCCATTCGAATCGCCGCAAGGGCTGCGGCAGAGGCGACAAATCCGTCAACGACGACAGGGATCCTGCTCTCCGCCGCGGCAAGAATCATTCCTGTCAAACCCGCAATTTCAAACCCGCCGACCCGGCGCAAGGCTTCCAGGGGCGATCCACTTGCTGCTTTCTTGTGGAGCGAGACCCCGGCCATTATCGCCTGTTTTTTCCTCTCCAGCATAACGCCCACGGACCCGGTTCCAATGCCCACGGTCTCCAGAGGGTCCACATCAAGGAGGAGGCTGTAAAGAGCGGAAGCGGATGAGGTGTTGCCGATTCCCATTTCTCCGATACCCAAAAGGTCGCATCCGGACCCTGCGGCGAGTTGAGAACCGACATCAAGGGCTTTCAGGCATTCTTTTTCACTCATGGCAGGCTCCTTTGAGAAGTTCCTGGTCCCGGGCGCGATTTTCCTTATCAGGAGCCCCGGCTGTTCATGGAAAGCTCCTTTGACGCCCATGTCGACGACCGTGCAGCCAATCCCCGCCTTCCTGCACATCACGCTGATCGCCGCCCCGCCCCTCACCATGTTCAACACCATCTGGTAGGTGACTTCACTCGGGTAGGGGGTGATCTTCTCATCGGTGATCCCATGATCCCCCGCGAGAGTGAATATCTGCATCATGGAGAGGGGTGCGTCAACCCTCCTTTTGCAGAGGAGATAGCGGAGGGCTAATTCCTCAAGCAGGCCCAAGCTGCCCACAGGCTTTGTAAGGTTGTTTAGACGAGCTATGATTTCCCTCTCAAGGGATGCGTCTGCGACAGGGTGAATGGTCCAATTCTCATGCGCCATGGGTCGAATCTCCCTTCAGGGTGACCGGAATCCCGCAGCAGAGGAGATAAACATGGTCGGCTTTTTCGGCGATCCGGTGGTTCAAAAAACCCAGCATATCCCGGTAGGAACGGGCCATCGCGTTTTCAGGAACGATGCCCCATCCCACTTCATTGGTCACCAAAATCAGGTCGCAGGACGGGCGGTCCAGGGTTTTCAGAAACCCCTCCATCCGTGACCTCACCATGACTTCATCCTCATCCAGATGATGGTAGAAATTACCAAGCCACACGGTCAGGCAGTCGACGACCGCAACCTCGGTGTCAGAGGGCAGGGCGTTGAGAGCTTTTTCGAGATCAACCGGCTCCTCGATGGTGCGAAACCGGTCTCCTCGCTCCTCCCGATGCTTCAAAATGCGCTTCTTCATCTCCTCGTCAAGAGGGAGTGCTGTAGCGATGAAAACCCTCCGGGAGTATCTCTTCAACGCAAGCTCGACGGCGAAGGAGCTCTTGCCGCTCCGAGCGCCGCCGGTGACGAGAGTCAAACGAGCCATGATCCTGTTCCTTCCTGAAGTCCGTGTCCTCGACCTCAACATATCTCAAACTTCTTTTTTCTTCATCCTCAGAAAGCGATCTGCACTCCCCCCAGCCAGTTGGTCTCCGGTGCAGGATAGTAGAACGGCTCCGGCGTGAACCCGCCCACAACCCCATACTCGGCGTACTTCTGATCGGTCACGTTATTGACGCCCACAAACGCCGTCACCCATTTCCAGGCGTAGGAAAGCCTGAGGTCAAGGGAATAGTAGCTTTCGAGTTTCGGGAACTGGTTACTTTGATCGCTGATGAGATAACTGGAATCTGCGTAATTGTAAACCGCGGAAAAAACCAAACCCGGTATGACATCGTGCACCCGGATACCGAGGTTGAGTTTGTTCCGGGGTACGGCCGGGATGGTTTTGCCGTCAAAGGGCCCGCCCACGAATGTCGCCTGCTCATAGGTATAATTGCCGAACAGGGTGAGGATTTCAAAGAACTCTGCTTTCGCACCGGCTTCCACGCCCTGGTGAAGGGTCTTCTCATAGTTTTCGTTCGCGAAGGTCAGCCTGTTAAAAAATATCTCCTGGTTGATATCTGCCCGGTAAAGGGTCAGGTCGACCCGGAGCCTGGGGGTCAGGAAATGCCTGATTCCCAGTTCGTAGTGCTGCCCGGTCTGGGGCTTCAGATTAGAATTAACCCGGATTGTTCCGGCAGTGTAATCAAAAACGACCACCTCATCGGTCAGGGGGAAACGGAAACTCCGGTTGACCCTCGCGAAAAGGGAAGATTTGCCGCTGTAGAGCCACGTGAGACCGGCGGTGTAGGCGTTCTCGTTTTCTTTCACGGTGGCGTCGAGGGGAGCCAAGAAACCGGTCAGATCTTTACGGTGAAGGTCATAATCGACATATTCAAGCCTCCCACCCAAGGAGAAAAGCAGGTTGTCCGTGATGGAAAACTCGTCGGAAAGATAAACGCCGTAAGACTGGCGGCGGATGTCGGCAAGCCCGGAAGGGGATGGTGGAGCACCGGAGAAGGTTTTGGTGGACTGATCGGAACGGTAAAGGTCGATGCCTCCGATGAGGGTGTTCCGGTGTCCGAGAATATCTCCCTTTAGAATATACCTTGGCAGTATTCCCCATGTGTCTATCTCACTTCTCTGAACGAAGCTCGAACTTATCCAATCCGTGTCGCTGTCCCGGCTCCTGAACGAGAAATCACTGACAACGTTCCCGTAGTCTGCAAGATCAAGGTCGAAACCCAGTTTGAGGTAACCATCCTCAGTCCTGGCCTTGTCCAGGGGGCTGGTGGAAGTCCGTCGGTTGGAGAGGTACGGGTTCAGGGCGAGGGGACCGGGCAAGCCGTAGTCGTCTTTGTGGTAAGACCCGCTCAGGCTCAGCCGAAGAGACTCCGTTGCGTCGAGGATCGCCCTGCCTCCCACATCCCTTGCCAGGTATTCGTTGTTGAGCCGGTAGCCGTCGGTGGCGCTGTAGTTCCCGTAAATGGAGGCAGCCACTTTGCCCTGTCCGCCGTTCACAGAGAAGCGCCCCTTTTTCATGTTGTAGCTTCCAAGAGAGCCTTCGGCTGACCCCCCGGGTTCCCGGGAGGGCGGTTTGGTGATGATGTTGATGACCCCGCCCACCGCGTTATCGCCGTAGAGCACACTCCCCGTGCCCCGGACGATTTCGATCCTTTCAATCTGGTCGATGGGAATCTGTGTCCAGTCCACGCCGCTCAGGTCGATCTCATTCACGCGACGGCCGTCCACAAGAACCAGGGTGTTGGAGGGCCCTGTCTCACCGAATCCGCGCAGATCAACCTCGGCTGTTCTGCCGATACCGAGGAGATCCCTGACCAGAATACCCTGCTCGCCGCGCAGAAGGTCTGGGACGCTCACGGCGTTCGAAGTCTCGATGCTTCTCTGATCGATGACGGTGACATTGGCCGGGATCTTTTCGACTCTCTCTTCATACCTTGTCCCTGTCACCACGACCTCTTCCATGGTAGCTGCTGACCCGGAGCGCTTTGCAGGCTCTTGAGCCAAGACCGATTCCGGCAGGATAGAGACAACCAGCACCAAAGATATGCACGCCCATGCTCTCATGTTTTTGCTCCTTTCTTTTCCCTCCCAATGGTTGCCGTCTTTAAGACAAAATGAGTTTTTCTCTATTCGTGCTGTCTGCCAGCGACCCTCTTTCTCCACCAACGCCGGTATTCCCTGATCAAACAAGGATCAAGAAAAACGAGTGTTTCTCCCAAGTACAGAAGTTCCTGTTTGATCCGCCAGTAAAGATGCATCAGGCCCCCCAAAAACAAAAATCCCCGGATCGTGAGACCGATCCGGGGATTTCCCTCTTTTATCCTCAAGATCTACGGCAAGCCTTATTCCGCGAAGGCATCACCCTCAGTTCAGGCAGGTCTTCTGACTCCCTCGCCCTTCCAGCGACCTTCCCATACCATAGATCGGAACAGTGGCGCACAGCGGCTGGAAGAGTTCCCTTTACAAAAAGGGCAAGGTTACAGCGGCGGGCCCGTCCCCGACTTTAACGGGGTTCCCTATTAAGCCTTGAGGCACCTAAACCATTAAACCGGATTTCTAGGAAAGAAAGGAAACAAAGTCAAGAGAAAACTTGGTCGCCGCCGTTTCGACGGTCCTCAGCACAAATAGGAATGAACACTGGGCAAGGAAAAGCTGCTACTTGGTGCCGCGGGAATCATCGCAGGGGCCGTCGTCCTCGCTCGCCCTGGAGTGCTCGGCGCTCGGTGCGGTGGTGCAAAAAGGCAGCGGTTTTTCATCCTTTTTCTTTTTTGCCTTAGGTTCGGTTTCTTTTTTTTCTTTCTTCTTCATGATAACCCCCTGTGATGAGCTTAAATCTATTGCAAAATTAAAGAATATCTTGGGGGAAGTCAAGGCTTGCCCGGGTTAAGGGTCGGGAAAAACCGGGTCGGCTCCTGAAAATTCCCACCGGGCTGCGAAGCACTCAAAGGCTAGGAGGCTGCTGAAAAAGACCCTGCGAGTGTCCTGAGTCAGAAATCCGTTGCCGAATTCAGCATGGGCCGAAGCCCCCCGGAGGTGTTCTCTCAGGACCGCAATATTGCCTCGGGGCGTTTTGAA
>JAGUZM010000533.1 GCA_020060805.1 Deltaproteobacteria bacterium
CTTGCTTTTGCTCATGCCCATACCGACCGCGAGCCTCGTCCTGTTCATCATGATCTGGCGGGATCTTCACACGGGCAGGGAGTCCCGCCCGTTTTTCCTGAGTATCGGCATATTCATGACCGGTTATCTCGGCCTGGGGATCAGCCTGTGGCCTTGGTTGGTGCCCTTCGAAGTCTCTTTCCGTCAGGCGGCAGCCGCGCCTCCGTCGCAGTCGCTCCTGCTCATAGGCACGGTGCTTCTCTTGCCTTTGATCCTCGCCTACACCGCCTACTGCTACTACCTCTTCCGGGGTAAAGCATCCCATGAAACCGGCTACTGAACGCCGGCGTCAATGGCTGTGGTTTATCGCTCTTTGCTGGGGAGGGCTTGCCGCGGCTCTTCTTCTGGCCTATCTCGTTCGGAAGGCTCTTTCCTATCTGAGCCTGTGACCCCTCACCTCGATCCTCATCCGCCGGGGGGCGCTTGGGTCAGCCAGAGCACGGCTTCATCAAAGTCAATGAAGATCTTCAGGTTTACGCCGCGGTTGACCGCTTCCGGCAAAGTGGAGTGCCGGGCGGATTTTCCTCGGAGCTTGCCTGCTTGTTCAAAAAAAGAGGGTGTCCCCGTCTGACGGGATCAGCACCCGGTCCGCCAAGTTCTCCTCCTCTGTACGTTTTCTCAGCGCTTCGCGGGTGAGGCCACAGTGATTGACCGCTTCCATGTGAACCGCTACGACCAGCGCCGACGGAGAGGCCCGGCACACCTGGACGACATCCTCAGCCGTCATCGTGATGGGACCCCCCGCCACAAAAGCCGCCGCACCCGCGTTCACGACCACGACCTCCGGTGCGTAGCGTCGCAGGGCGTTCTCCACTTCCGTACACCAGACCGTATCGCCTGCCAAGTACAGCGTCGGCTCGTTTTCCGCGGCCACGACAAAACCGGACACGGGCGCCATTTTCCGGCCGATCTCGCCGACCCCATGCTGTCCGGCGGTGCGACGAATCGTCAAGCCCTGCCAGAGAAGCTCACGGTCGATCGCACTGACCACGGTAAAACCCGCGCCGCGAATGCGCGTTTCATCTTCCCGCTGGCACAGGACAGGGACGCGTTTTGGCAGGAGTTCAACGGCACGGGGATCCCAGTGGTCCCGGTGGGTATGCGTGACCATGACGCCTTTGATCCCGTTCAGCATGCCGCTCAATTCACCTTCGGCCAGGGGCAAATCGACCGTCGGGTTGCGCTTCTGATTGGCCGCGTTCTGGACCGGCTCCATCGCATCGGCAGGGCTGAGCATCGGGTCGACGAGAAACCTGCCTTCTTTCAGCCCCAGAATCAGAGTGGCGTGTCGCAGAAAATGGATTTCCATGTCACCTCCTGATGGTAACAGGGTTTGGAGAGAAGCCCGCAGTCGTTCAGATTTCTTTGCCGCGAAGGGATTTGGCGTCTTTCATCGGATATCATCTTGACAGCGGTCAGCTTGGAGCTGGCAGAAGGCTTTCCCTTCCTATCGCAGAAATTCTTTGACGCCATCCGAAAAATATCATTGATTGCAAAGCGTTGTCAATTTAGAATCATTTCAAGGGCATCCTTTGTCCGCGCGTGGAGAGGGTTAGGGGTGAAGGAGAGGCAAAACCTGCGATGAAGGCTGGAACGTTACCCGTCATAGGAATCACGATGGGCGACCCGGCAGGGGTCGGCCCTGAGATCATCGTGAAGGCCCTGGCTGATGCAGAAATGCACAAAACCTGCAGGCCCGTGGTGTTCGGCGATGGGGGTGCCTTGAGGATGAACGTGAAAGCATCCCGGAATCTTACCATAAATGAGATCACCCATCCTTCTGAAGCCAAGGGAAAGCCCGGCCGGATTGACCTCATCTCCGTCTGTGACTTAGGTAAGGAATCCCTCATCCCCGGCATGCCCGGGGTCGAAGGCGGCGCTGCCATGGTGGACTGCATCGTCACAGCCGTGGAAATGGCCAAAAGGGGCGAGATCGGCGCTGTGGTCACCTGCCCTATCAGCAAGTCCCTGATGCACCAGGCAGGCCATCCCTTCGAAGGTCATACCCAGCTGATCGCCTCGATGACCGGCTCCAGGGATTATGTCATGATGCTCGCCGGAGAAAGGCTCCGGGTGGCTCTTGTCACCATCCACTGCGCCCTGAAGGACGTCCCTTCCCTTCTCACCAGGGAAAAGGTTTACAGGACCATCGCCGTCACGGCAAAAGCCCTTGTCCGCGACTTCGGCATGAGGGCGCCTCGCATTGGCGTCGCTGGCCTCAACCCCCACGCCGGTGAATCCGGTCTGTTCGGCTCCGAAGAGGACGCGATCATCCGTCCCGCGGTCGAGGAGGCGGTCGCCGACGGGTATACCTGCGAAGGCCCCTATCCTCCGGATACCATCTTCCTTCGCGCGGCATCGGGCGGTTTCGACGCCGTGGTCGCCATGTACCATGATCAGGGGTTGATCCCCCTCAAGCTCCTTCATTTCCGCGACGCGGTGAACGTGACCCTCGGCCTTCCCATCATCCGGACCTCCGTGGACCACGGAACCGCGTATGACATCGCGGGGAAAGGAATCGCCGACCCGTCAAGCCTCAAAGCTGCGGTGAAGATGGCCGTGATGATGGTGAAGAACAGGAAAAAGGAATAAAGCCAAAAACCTGAAATCGAATCAGCAGAAAAACGAAAGGGGGAAACCACGAAACTACTCGGAATTGGAGAACGGGTCTGCGAGCAGAACCCTGCGTGGATTCAGGTGGCTGATCCTGTCGCTGAGGGTGCCCGCATCCGTCGGATGGAGGAGGTGCTGCCATCCCCCGACATACGCCAGCAGGCCGGCGTTCATGACCCCGTACTGCTTCTCGATCCTTTGTGCAAGAGCGGCTTCCCTTCTCTTCCATACCGGATTTCCCTCCCACGCTCGCAGGAAAGGGGAAAGGTAGGCCCTCTCTTTCTCCGCCAAAAGCGTGGCCGCCAAGGCATAGGCTTTTCTCGCAGTGCTTCTGAACTGCTCCGGGGGTCGCCGAAGAAGCGTTTCGATATTGCTCGAAGAGACCAGTTCATCCCATGAGGCATGGATCAAATGCCTGCTCGTCGGCGACAGGTCCACGCACAGAAACCTTGCGCCGCTGTCCCGGCAAAAGCGGAGGCATCCCCTGTACTCAAACGGAAAAGAGAGTTGGCCGAATATGGCCTGAATCTGCCCCCATTCTTTCCAGGAAACGCCGCGACGGTCGGCAGCACGCCTGACCCTCCGCCTCAGAAGCCCCTGGAGACGGCGGCTGTGCCCTCGCCGATAGGCAAGGCCGTAGGGGCTCACCTCCACAGCCACAAGATCCGGTTTCTCTTTTCTGAGCAATGCGAGCAGGCGGCCCATCCCATCAGGGTCGCCGTGGACCGTGCCTACCAGGAGCAATTCCTTCCCCTCACCTTTACCCATTCTCTTTCAGCCCTCTCTATATCCCTCTCATCTTTCTTCGATTCTGTATTTCCTTCCCCTGAACCTGATAAAATCATTTTCTTTGTCGAAATGAAGCATGTCCGCTATCTTCACCAGGCTGTGCTCTGTGAACTTGACCTCCTCTTGGCCGAACTGCATGTACAGGTTTTCACTCCTGGTGAACAGCTTTTTCGGCCTCAGCCTGATTCGCTTCCGGGTGTTCAGGACAAGGGTGACTTCCTTCCCCTTGATCACGTCAAAAACAAAGAGGGGGGTATCTTCGTACGGGAAATAGACTTTCTCCAGGTAGTCCCTGTGGCGCTGGGCAAGGTGAAAGCCGAGGGCGTCCTTTTTGATGCACGAATGAAAGTAATGGATGATCCTCTCATTCTCAAATTGCTCTTTTTCGTTGTGCCAGAAGCCGTTCCGGTCCAGCCAGAACGAGACGTTCTCTTTTGGGATCGTAACTTCTCTCTGCCGCCGTGCCATGACCTACCCCGTTCGCTGGAATTTCGAAAAAAATTTCTCGCCCTTATATGACTTTCGTAGAATACTTTTATTGGCAGGGCAATGCAACCGGCTCCCCTTCCAGTGTTTGACATAGAAGGCTCACTCCTTTAGTATAAAGTTTTTTGAAGTACAGATAAAAGCAACCCAAACAGCACACGGGAGTTCAGAATGGCGGACAGTCAAAACCTCATCATGGTTGTCGTTTCGGGTCGCGACCGGCCGGGCATCATCGCTCGATTCACCCGCCTCATCATGAGTCATCAGGGCGAGGTCCTGGACATGGAGCAGGCCTCCCCTCACAACCTCCTAGGCCTCTACTTCATCCTCGATTTGAGCAAATCCACCCACTCTCCGGACAGCGTCATCAAAGACCTTCTGTTTGAAGCGAACCAGCTCGACCTGAATCTGGATTTCCGTTCCTTCTCGCCCCAAGATCTGCGAGCCCTCAACCAGCGGTCCCTCTATGTCCTCACCCATTTCGGGGGTACCGCAGCCCTTGCCGAACTGTCGGGCATTCTCGCGGATCAAAATGTCAACATAGAGACGATCACAACCGCCGCGCACCACGGGTCACGATCCATGGAGATGACCATCGATGCTCAAGGCGTCTCCGGCATCGACCGGCTCAAGCAGAGGCTCATGGTCAAGAGCCGCGAGCTCAACATCGCCATCGGGCTCCAGAAGATGGAAGCCTACCGCAAGAACAAACGCCTCATCTTTTTTGACATGGACAGCACCCTTGTGGACCTGGAGATCATCGACGAAATGGCCCGCCGCGCCGGCGTCCACCGAGAGGTGGCCCGGATCACCGAAAAGGCCATGCGGGGCGAATTCGATTTTGAGTCTTCCCTGATTCAGCGCGTCGCCCTCCTGAAGGGACTCGGCGAAAGGGAAATGATCGAGCTAAGGGAGAGCATCCCCCTCTCTCCCGGCGTTGAAGACCTGGCGACCACACTCAAGTACCTCGGGTACAAGCTGGGGATAGTCACCGGCGGTTTCGATTTTTTTGCAGATCACATGAAGGGGAAGCTCGGTTTCGATTTTGTCTGTTCCAACAAGCTTGAGATCAAGGACAGGAGACTGACCGGCAAGGTCGTCGGCGAAGTGGTGGATGGGGCTATGAAGGCACGGTTCGTTAACCAGACCGCCTGTGACCACGGCATCCTCCTGGATCAAACCGTCTGCGTCGGGGATGGGGCGAATGACGCGCTCATGCTGTCTCAGGCCGGCTTGGCGATCGCTTACAACCCCAAGAAGGGGCTTGATCGTGTGGCCAACGTTTCCATGGGAAGGTCTCCTATGACCGACATTCTCCATCTCCTTGGCATAACCGAGGAGGATATCAGCGATGCCCTGGCCTGCAGGGCGTCCTAAGGAATCAGAAGGTATACGCTTCATGATGATGAAAACCACGATCTCTCTCCTGTCCGCACTCCTTTTCCTCACCATCGCCCTGCCCGACGCGGCGGCTGTAAAACCGGAAGAATTCCAGGCCTGGATTGCGGAGATCCGGGCCCAGGCCGTTCGCCAGGGGATTTCTCAGGGAACGGCGGACCAAGCGCTCAAAGGCGCAAAGTACCTACCCGAGGTGATGGAGCTTTACCACAACCAGCCAGAGTTCAAGCTCACTCTGGACGAATACCTCAACCGGGTGGTGCCCGAGAACCGCGTCTTTCTAGGAAAGAAAAAGCTCCATGAACACCGGACCCTCCTGGAAAATATTTACACCCGCCACCAGGTCGATCCCCGTTTCATCGTCGCATTGTGGGGCATTGAATCCGACTTCGGCCAGGTCAAAGGGGGTTATCCGGTCATCGACTCCCTGGCCACCCTCGCCTATGCCAGCTCGCGAAAGGATTTTTACCGCAAAGAGCTTTTCAACGCCCTCCGCATCCTGGACAAGAGGCACATCACGCCCGACAAGATGAAGGGGTCATGGGCAGGCGCGATGGGTCAACTCCAGTTCATGCCTTCCTCCTTCGAGGCCTTTGCGGTGGACTACAACGGGGACGGCAGGATCGACATCTGGAACGACGTGGGCGATGCCTTTGTCTCCGCAGCCAATTACCTCGCCCGCTCCGGCTGGGTCAAAGACCAGACCTGGGGCATGGAAGTGGCCCTCCCAAAAGGGTTTAAACGGGATGCCGCAGCCGGATCCAAGCCAAGAAAGCCTCTCACCGAATGGAAGGCGGCAGGGGTCAGAGGGGTTGGAGACAAGGATTTGCCCGATACTCCTGACACGGTTTCGTTGCTGGAGCCGGACCCCAGGGTGGGCCGGGCCTTTCTCGTTTTTGCCAATTTCAACGTTCTCCTCAAATGGAATCGGTCGGACTTTTTCGCCATCGCCGTAGGCATGCTCGCCGACCGGGTCGGCGAAAACGATGCTTCGGGAATCAAACCGTAGAAGCAAGCTCCTGCTTGCGACCGAATGAAGCGCCCCTTCCACCTTCACCCGGCGCGTAAAAGAGTCCGCAGGCAGATAAAAACGATAAAACGAAAAAGTTCAAATCGAAAACACGAAAGGACGAAAACACGAAAAGGTTATTCTTCTTCTTTCGTGTTTTCCTGATTTCGTGCTTTCGTGTTAATGTTTTTTTGAATGTCCAATGCTCAATGTTCAATGATCAATGCCCAATACCCAATGGCCGCCGATTTCATAAAAATCCGGGGAGCGAGGCAGCATAATCTCAAGAACGTCTCCCTGGACATTCCCCGCAACAACCTTGTCGTGATCACGGGCCTATCCGGGTCCGGCAAGTCGTCTCTTGCTTTCGATACGATCTACGCCGAAGGCCAGAGACGCTACGTTGAATCCCTGTCCGCGTATGCACGACAGTTCCTGGAGCAGATGGACAAGCCCGACGTGGACGTGATCGAAGGGCTCTCTCCTGCCATTTCGATCGAGCAGAGAACCGCCAGCCGCAATCCCCGCTCCACTGTCGGCACCATGACCGAAATCTATGACTACCTGAGGCTTCTGTTTGCCAGGATCGGTCACCCCCATTGCCCCCAGTGCGGCCTGGAAATCAGCGCCCAGACAACCCAGCAGATGGTGGACAATCTCCTCGCCCTGGACGAAGGGGCCAGGATCCAAATCCTGGCTCCCCTGATCAGCGGTAGAAAAGGGGAACACGGCCAACTCTTCAACCGGCTCCGAAAGGACGGGTTCACCCGGGTCAGAGTGGATGGGGAGCCACGACTCCTGGAAGAAGCCATCCTCCTCGACAAAAACAAGAAACACGACATCAGCGTGGTGGTCGACCGCCTGGTGATCCGCAAGGATATCAGGCGGCGTCTCACCGATTCCATGGAACTCACCCTCGGCCTCTCCGACGGCCAGGCCCTGGTCGAAGTGATCGGGTCCGAAGAGTTGTTCTTCAGCCAGAAGGCGGCCTGCGTCAAATGCGGCATCAGCGTGCCGGAACTCACCACCCAGATGTTCTCTTTCAACAACCCCCAGGGTGCGTGCCCGGAGTGCAGCGGCCTCGGCACCAAAAGGTATTTCGACCCAGATTTCATCATTCCTGACCCGAACCTGCCCTTAAGAGAAGGGGCTATCGCGCCCTGGGGAAAACGACACTCCGTGTATTTCATGCAACTCCTCGACTCCCTGTGCCAGCACTACCGCATCGACATCTACACCCCCTTCAAGGATCTCCCCAGAAAAGCGCAGGAGGCGATTCTCCACGGCTCCGGGGAAGAGGAAATCAGGTTCTACTTCGAGCGCGACGACCGCCGTCACTCTTACAGGCGGCCCTTCGAGGGCGTGATTCCCAACCTGGAACGGCGGTATCACGAAACGAGCTCGAACCAGGTCCGGGAGGAACTGGAAGAGTACATGAGCGTAAGGCCCTGCCCCGCTTGCGGAGGCGCCAGGCTGAAGCCGATCAGTCTCGCAGTCACGGTTTCCGGGATGGGCATTCGAACCGCCACGTCTCTTTCCATCGAAAAAGCGCATGCCTTCTTCCAGAGCCTTCGCCTCGCCCCGCAGGAGATGATCATTGCCGAGAGGATTCTCAAAGAAATCACCGAACGCCTCGGCTTCCTGAAAAGCGTGGGCCTCGACTATCTCTCCATAGACCGGCCCTCTTCAACCCTGTCCGGAGGCGAGGATCAGCGCATCAGGCTCGCCACCCAGATCGGTTCCGGCCTTGCCGGCGTCCTCTACGTCCTCGACGAACCGAGCATCGGGTTGCACCAGAAGGATAACCTCCTGCTTCTGCGAAATCTCAAAAACCTGAGGGATCTGGGCAACACGGTGTTGGTGGTGGAGCACGATGCGGAGACGATTCTGTCCGCGGACCAGGTCATAGACATGGGACCCGGGGCAGGCGTCAACGGCGGAGACATCGTGTTCCAGGGTAAGCCCCATGACCTGATGAGATACGAAACCTCCCTGACCGGCCAGTACCTCTCGGGGAGGCGAACCATCCCTGTTCCCAGGACCCGCAAAAGAGGGAACGGGAAAAGCATCTTCATCGAAGGGGCGAGGCAGAACAACTTGAAGGACATCGACGTCCGAATTCCCCTGGGCACCTTCACCTGCGTCACCGGCGTTTCCGGCTCTGGCAAGAGCAGCCTCATCAACGAGATCCTCTTCCCAGGCATCGCCCAGAAGCTCTTCCGCACCAAGGCCAAAGTGGGAGCTGTCCGCGGCCTCCGGGGGGTCCACCACGTGGACAAAGTCATCAGCATCGATCAAAGCCCCATCGGGAAAACCCCCCGCTCCAATCCTGCCACCTACACGGGCGTCTTCACCCACATCCGGGACCTCTTTGCGATGCTCCCTGACTCCAGAATGCGGGGATACAAGCCGGGAAGGTTCAGCTTCAACGTGAAAGGGGGGAGATGCGAGGCGTGCAACGGTGACGGCATCATCAAGATAGAAATGCACTTCCTTCCGGATGTGTATGTCACCTGTGACGCTTGCCGGGGACTTCGCTTCAACCGGGACACCCTGGAGATCAGGTACAGGGGATCTCACATCGCCGATGTCCTGGCCATGACGGTGAACCAGGCCTTCCCCTTTTTCGAAAACGTCCCTGTCATCCGGAACAAGCTCAGAACCCTGATTGAAGTGGGGCTCAGCTACATTACCCTCGGTCAATCAGCGACGACCCTGTCCGGCGGTGAAGCACAGAGGGTGAAGCTGTCCAGAGAATTGAGCAAAAGGGAGACCGGGAGTACCCTCTATCTTCTGGATGAGCCCACCACCGGTCTTCATTTCGAAGACATCCACAAGCTGCTCCAGGTGCTCAATCACCTGGTAGCCCTCAACAACACCGTGGTCGTGATCGAGCACAATCTCGACGTCATCAAAACAGCGGATCACATCATCGACCTGGGGCCCGAGGGGGGCGAAAAGGGAGGGTACCTGGTCGGCGCGGGAACGCCCGAGGAGATTGCCCATATCGAAGGGTCTTACACCGGGCAGTTCCTGAAGAAGGTACTGAATGCGTAACGCGTGATGGGTGATGAGTAAAAAGAAAGGGGAAAAGCCGGTGCAGGGCGCAAGGCACACGGTACACGGTCAAGGAGCCTACCAGGGAAAAGAGAATAAAGGCGAATCAAGAAAACACGAAAAGGATATTTTGTTTTTCGTGCTTTCCTGATTTCGTGCTTTCGTGGTGATATCTTTCTCTTCTTCGGGCAACTCCGGGCATGTGATCAGTGCTGAAGCTTTCGACGGGCAACAAAAGGAATGGGCGGGGTGACCCCGCCCATTTCGCTTTCTCCAACTGGGTTTACTCTCCCAATCAGCCTCCGAAGCTCTTGAGGATCGCATTGTACATGGGACCCAGGTCGGGAATCTTGAAGACCATGATGAAGCAGATCAACAGAGCGTAAATACACAGGGACTCGATCAGGGCCAGACCGATGATCATGGTGGTCATGATCTTGCCGCCTGCCTCGGGATTCCTTGCGGTACCCTGGAGAGCTCCGTTGATGGCGATACCCATGCCGACACCGGTGCCCATCGCGGCCAGGCCGATGCCGAAGCCGCACGCGATCGCGATCCCGAAAAAGGACCACAACCCCGCAGCCTGAGCTGAGCTGTCCGCTGCCAAAGCGACCGAAGTCGTGCCGATAACCATCAACAAACCCGTGATTCCGATCAAACCTTTTTTCAACATTGGAAACCCCCTTTCTTTGAAATTTGCCTTCTTCCTTTTAAAGCCCTCTCCACGGGCTGAAGCAGCCCGTATCGATGCTCGGAATACTTTCTTAATGGGCCTCTTCCATCGCGCCCGCGAAGTAAACGATGGAAAGGAGCATGAACACGAGAGCCTGGATAAAGCTCACCAGGAGGCCCAGGAACAGGATCGGGAGCGGGGCGAGGTAGAGGCCTGCAAGGCCGAACAGGATGCCCAGGATTTTCTCCTTTCCCATGATGTTGCCGAAAAGCCGGATGCTGAGAGACATGATCCTGGCCAGATGCCCGATGCTTTCGATGATGATCATGAGCGGGGCAAGGAACATGACAGGGCCCAGGAAATGCTTGATGTATTTTACGCCGTGGAACTTGACCCCGATGGCGTGGGTCAGCACAAAGGTGCAGAGGGCCATGGAAAGGGTGGTGTTGAGATTGGCCGTGGGCGAGAAAAACCCCGGGATGAGACCCAGGAGGTTGGATACCAGGATGTAGAGGAAGATGGTGCAGATGTAAGGGAAAAACGCCCTGCCCTCAGGCCCTGTGATGTCCACCATGAAGTTTTCCAGGCCTTCGATCACCATTTCCATGAAATTCTGTCCCCGGGTGGGAATGAGCTGGATGCCTTTGACGAGAAGGAAGGACCCCAATAGCAGGAGAATCATCACCAGCCATGAATGAAGCACGTGAGACCATTCGTGGGCAAAGTGCCCCAGGCCGAGGCCGCTCAGGATCTCTACGATGAAGTAATAATGATGTTCCATTCTTACACAGCCTCCCAGGTCTTTGATTTGAGGGCCAGGTTGATCCCGAGACCGAGGATGCCGAGCACGATGATCGATACCCCGACCGCCAGCCCGACGGGATCCACAAAGCCTTTCTTGAGAAGTATATAGATAACCACGCCCAGGGCGACGAGGCGCAGGTAATACTTCGCGATGATCGCGAACTTCCCCCTCTTCATGTTGCCCTGTGATGAAAAAGCGCGCCGGATCGTGTGCTGCAACGCATGGAAGTTCGCTATGGCGACGAGCCCTCCGAGGATGACCCCGCCCGTGAAAGGTGCGGGCATCCACAGAGCACTGGGGACAGCGAGGATCAACAGGATGACCCAGTTCAGCACGCTCAACAGCTTATGTAATGACTTCCAGTCCACCCGCTTTGCCCCTATGAATAAAAATCCTTGATTTTCTTGTACATGCGCTGCAGATTTCTGAACGCCGCAGCGATCCCGAAACCCAGGAATATGAAAAACAGCCATCCCCTGGTCTGGAACTTCTGGTCCAGGTAATGTCCCACAAGCGCCCCGATCCCGATCGACAGGCCCATGGCGAGGCCTACCGTGCTGAGATAGCCGAGGAGCCTGAAAAGTCTTTTGGTTTCCTTATCCATTCAGCCGGCTCCCACACCCCGCCAGCGGTTCCTGGATAACGATACGGCGGTTGTGTTTATCACTCCGGTTCAGCCAAGTCAACGAATTTTTGCTGATTCTAAAAGTCTACCTCCTTTGAGAAAGCATGGCAAAGCTTTTTCTCGCGCTTTCGATGGTTTTCCCGATGCTTTTCCAGTCGTGGGCGGTTGAAACAAACCAGGCTTCAAATGCGGATGGAGCCAGGTACACCCCCTCGGCCATCATACTAGCGTAAAACCGCCTGAACTTCTGGGCGTCACACGCCTTGACCGTCTCAAAATCAGTGACCCCTCTATCCGTGAAAAAGAGAGATCCCATGGAGCCTGCCCGATTGACGACCACTTGAATCCCTTCTGACCCCGCCGCCTCTTCCAGGCCGGAGAAGAGCTTGGCGCTTTTCTCTTCCAGTTCCTCATAGACGCCCCGTTTTCGGAGCTCTTTCAGGGTCGCAAGCCCGGCGGCCATGGCCAGGGGGTTTCCGGACAGGGTGCCTGCCTGGTATATGTTTCCTTCAGGCGCCATGCTTTGCATGATTTCCTTTTTGCCGCCGTAGGCACCGACCGGAAGTCCTCCGCCGATGATTTTTCCGAGGCAGGTCAGATCAGGCTTGATGCCGTAGAGTTCCTGGGCTCCTCCCCGGCTCACCCTGAACCCACTGATCACTTCATCGAAAATCAGCAGGGCGCCGTGTTTCTTCGTGAGTTCTCTCAGGCCTTTCAGAAACGCGACGTCCGGCAGGACGACGCCCATGTTGCCAGGAACGGGCTCGACAATCACGGCGGCGACCTTAGGGCCGTGCTTTTCCATGGCCTCGGTGAAACGCCCCAGGTCGTTGAACGGAAGGGACAGGGTGTGTCCGGCCGGGTCCGCGGGAACGCCCGGGCATCCGGGAATCGCAAAAGTCGCCAGGCCCGATCCTGCACAGACGAGCAGGCTGTCGGCGTGGCCGTGGTAGCAGCCTTCGAATTTGATGATCTTCGTCCTTCCCGTGTATCCCCTTGCCAGGCGGATCGCGCTCATGGTCGCTTCCGTCCCCGAGTTGACCATCCGCACCATGTCCATGGACGGGACCATTTCGATGATCCCTTCGGCCATGGCCACTTCGAGCGCCGTGGGAGCGCCGTAACTGGTGCCTTTTGAAATCCTCCCCTCCAGCGCCTTGACCACTGCCGGATGGGAATGGCCAAGGATCATGGGGCCCCATGAACAGACGTAATCGATGTAGCGTTTCCCGTCCACATCCCAGAGGGAGCAGCCTTTGGCACGAGAGATGAACGGGGGATCCATGCCCACGGCCCGGCCGGCGCGCACGGGGCTGTTCACACCACCCGGCATGAGTTTCTTTGCCTTATCAAAAAGAGCTTTTGATTTCTTTCCCATAACTTTTCTCCGTATCACCATCCGTTGTTTGTCGTCCGTGGTCCGTTGCCAGTGGTTGATCGCCTGTTCTCGGTGGTTGGTTGCCTGTTGTGGGTGGTTGGGTGCAGGTTGTGAATCGTTCTCCTAAATGCGCCTCTTGTTTTTCCGTGTACCCTGCACCTTGCACCCCTTTTTATTCTGACTCCTGACTCCCCTGGCCCGCCGTAGCCCTCTGGCGGAGGCGGCTGGCTCCTGACTCCCCTGGCCCGCCGCAGCCCTCTGGCGGAGGCGGCTGGCTCCTGCTTTTCAGAAATATTCCATGCTCGTCTTCTTGAACTCCTTTTCGCTGAAGAGCAAGGCGTATTCCTTGATACCGGTCGCTTCAGACATTTTCCTCGCGATCCCGTGGCACTGGTCTTCGCTCTCCCCATGAATCATGGTGAACAGGTTGTAAATCCAGTCTTTTTCCGGCCGCCTCAGGTAGCAGTGGGTCACTTCACGAAACCTGGCCATAGCCTTACCCACCTCTTCGATTCTCTCTTCAGGAACATTCCAGGCTACCATGGCATTGGCGTTGAAACCCGCTTCCTGGTGTCGCAGGGTGGCGCCGAATCTGCGGATAACTTTCCGCCGCTTGAGCGACTTCACCCGGTTCAAGAATTCCTCTTCGGTGATCCCTGTGGCCTTTGCCAGAACAGCAAAGGGCTTCGGGTCAACGGGAAGATCTCCCTGGATGAGGTGAATGATTTTCTTGTCCAGTTCATCTATCGTCATGTCGGAAAAGGAGTAACGGTTAGTATTTCATCGCGATTTTCTTGGGTTGCCCCCTGAAAGCCCGGGCCTTGCGCTTTTGGTTGGGGCATATCCAATGCCGGATTTTCTGTCAAGGCAAAAAAGGCTTTATTCCCTTGCAAAGTCCTTCCTGTTTCTGTATATAAGGCAAGCACTGAAACCGGAAACCCTGTGAGAGGATAAAAAAGCCGATCATCCGAGGGGCTCCGTGCGGGCAATAGGACTCGCGGAATCGGATCACCATGATACCAGGATACGCCAGGATTGTAGAACAAAGAATCAGAGAAGCTCAGGAAAACGGAGAATTCGACAACCTTCCGGGCCGGGGCCAACCGCTTCGCCTGGAAGAGAACAGCCATATCCCAGAAGACCTGCGCATCGCTTACAAGATCCTCAAGAACGCAGACTGTCTTCCTCCAGAAATCCAGGAGAAAAAAGAGATCCACCAGCTCGAGGAGCTCCTGGCAGGCATTCCCGACGAAAAGGAGAGGTACAAGCTCATCAAGACGATCAACTTCAGGATCATGAAATTGAACATCCTGGGCAAGAAATCCCCTCTCCTGGAGGAAAACCAGATCTACTATCGGAAGGTCATTGACAAAGTCGCTGAAGAATAAAGAATGACCCCTCACCGGCTGACACCTGGAGTCGTAGGCCATGGACATGAAACGAGACTACTATGAAGATGTGCGGCTTTTCTCGTCAGGGGTCACCGTTTTCTGGTTTATCGTCCTCATCCTCTTCCTGGCGGCGTTTCCCTTCCTCGTCAAAAACTACTGGGTCTACGTGGCCAACTACATGGCCATCAACATCCTTGTGGCCATCGGACTCAACCTCCTCGTCGGGTACACGGGCCAGATTTCGCTCGGCCATGCGGGCTTCTTTGCCATCGGAGCCTACGGGACCCTCGTCTTCATGGCCAAGCTCCACCTCCCCTTCGTGATCGCTCTGCCCCTGGCTGCTCTCGTGGCGTCTCTGTTCGGGTTTCTTCTGGGCTTCCCGGCTCTCAGGCTCGAGGGACCCTACCTCTCGATCGCAACCCTCGGGTTCGGCCTGACCATCACCAGGGTCATCGGAAGGATAGAGTTCTTCGGGGGCAGGCAGGGTCTGCATGCGCCGGAACTGACGATCGGCCCCTGGCGACTCAACACGGACAGGGATTTCTACTACCTCCTCATCACCATCACGGTCATCTTGACGCTCGCCGCGCGCAACCTGATCAAGACAAAAGTGGGCCGCGCCTTTATCGCCATCAGGGATGCGGATATCGCTGCCGAGACCATGGGCGTGAACATCATGTACTACAAGACCCTCGCCTTTGCGGTGAGCGCCTTCTACACCGGAATTGCGGGCGGCCTGTACGCCTTTGTTTTGCGCTTCATCGAGCCTGAGCTCTTCAGCCTGCTCATGTCCATCCTGTTTCTCGCCATGGTTGTGGTCGGAGGCCTTGGGTCTGTTTTCGGCTCCATCGCGGGCGCGTGCCTCCTGTCCTGGCTGGACCTGGAGCTGCGGAATATCCTGAGTATCCCTTATATCGGGGAATGGCTCACGGCGCTGTCGAAAAGCTATTTTTCCATTACCGGTGTCTCCAACATCCAGTTCATTCTTTACGGGCTGATCATGGTGTTGATCATGCTTTTCGAACCCCTAGGCATTTACGGGTTCTGGATTCGCACCAAGATCTACTGGCGGACGTGGCCGTTCTAGAGCGGTCAGTCGTCCGTTGTGGGTTGTCGGTTGTGGGTGGTGGGTCGTGGGTGGCAGGTGGTAGAGGGATTGTTGATTCTTTCGTGTCGGTCCTTCTTTCTCTATGTCAAATGCTCAATGTTCAATGCTCAATGTTCAATGCTCAATGTTCAATGCTCAATGTTCAATGCTCAATGTTCAATGTTCAATGCTCAATGTTCAATGCTCAATGTTCAATGTTCAATGATCAATGATCAATGATCAATGCTCAATGTTCAATGTTCAATGCTCAATGTTCAATGCTCAATGTTCAATGATCAAGACGGGTGTCTATGCTTGATTTCTTCCAAATGATCGCGAGCGGCATCGCCGTGGGCAGTTCCTACGCCCTGATGGGCCTTGCCATGGTCATCATCTACAAGACCTCGGAAGTGGTCAACTTCGCCCAGGGCGAGATGGCCCTCGTTTCCGTGTTTCTCACATTCATGGTCCTCGAATTCCACGGCCTTCCCTTTTATGTCGCTTTTCCTTGCGCCCTCCTTTTTGCCATCTTCCTGGGATGCTTCCTGGAATTTGCCGTCCTGCGGCGGGCCAAAGAGCCGAACGTCCTCGGCATGATTATCATCACCATAGGCCTTGAGATGATCCTCATGGGCCTGGTGTCCTGGAAGTTCGGCGCCGACCCCAAGTCCATGCCCTTCCCCATTTCCCCGTATGAAAGCGTCTCCATCGGGGAGATATTCGTCAGCTCTCTGGAAGTGCTGACCTTTATCGTCGCCCTCACGATCATGGTGATCCTCTTCCTGTTCCTGAGGTATTCCAAGCTCGGCATCGCCATGAAGGCGACCCAGCAAAACCCGCTCGCAGCCAAGGTCATGGGGATCCGAACCAACCGTATTCTGATGATCACCTGGGGGATCTCCTCCCTTGTCGGGTCTGTGGCGGGCATCCTCATCGCCCCGACCACCATGCAGCCCTACATGATGTGGGACCCCATGCTCAAGGGCTTTGCCGCGGCGGTGCTGGGCGGCATGACTTCGCTCCCCGGCTCGGTGTTCGGGGCATACATGATCGGCATTATCGAAAACCTCTTCGGCGGGTATGTTTCCATAGAATTCAAGTCCGTCGTCGCGTTCTTCATCATTGTTCTGGTCCTCTGTCTGAGGCCGAGCGGGCTCTTTGCCCGCCACTATGTGAAAAAGGTTTAGGTTCTCCGTTGGAAAGGGAAGTCCTGCACTTCCAAATCATTTCAAGAAAGGAGTGAACCATGAACAAGCGAGCTTTCTTTTTGGTCCTGGCGTCTTTTTTCCTCGTACTGGGGTCCCCTTTCAGCGCCCTCGCTGAAGAAGGGATCACCGACACGACGATTCACATCGGGCAGTGGGGCCCTCAGACCGGGCCCGCAGCCCCCTGGGGGTCTGTCGCACGGGGCACAGGGGTCTATTTCAAGATGATCAACGATGAGGGGGGCATTCACGGCCGGAAGATCGAATACCACATGTTCGACGATGCCTACAACCCGGCCAAGACCAAAGCGGGCGTCAAGGAACTCCAGGAAGGGGTCGGGATATTCGGCTGGGCCTGCGGGGTGGGAACAGCCTCCGGCCTTGCGGTCAAGGACTATCTCATGGAAAGAAAAGTCCCCTGGGTGGGTCCTGCCGCAGGGTCGCTTCACTGGATTTCACCGCCCCAGAAGTACCTTTTCGCCGTCTATCCCCTCTACTATTCGGAGGCAAGGGTTCTCAGCAAGTATGCGGTGAAGACCATGGGCAAGACGAAGATCGCCTTCGCCTATCAGAACGACGACTACGGGATCAATGCCATGCAGGGGGCTGAGTTCGAGTTGGCCAAGTACGGGATGAAATTGGTTGCCTCCGTACCCGTGGAAATCGCGGACACGGACATGAAGCCCCACATCATGCAGCTGAGAAAGGCGGAGCCCGATGTCGTGATGATGTACGTGACACCCGTTCATGCGGCGCGCCTGTTGGGTACTGCCGCTGCCATGAAGTTCGAGCCTCAGTGGATGAGCAGCAGCACCCTGTCAGACTTCCCCCTGATGATGAACATCACCAAGGGCCTCTGGAAAAACGTGATCGTCGCCTTTTTCGGAGAACTTCCCGAGTCCACCGCCCCGCTCATGGTGAAATACAAAAAAGCCCACGAAAAATTCGCCGCAAAAGACGAGAGGTGGGGCGTTTTCTTCTACGCCGGGATCGGGTTCGTGGAACCCATGGTGGAGGGCCTCAAGAGAGCCGGCCGCGATCTCACCAGGGAACGCTTCGTCAAGGAGATGGAGGGGATCAAGAATTTCAAAGGGATTTTCGGCAGGATCGACTACTCCCGTTTTGAACCGAGCGACGTCTTCAGCCGTCAGGGACAGAAAGAGGTTTTCATCGCCCAGTGCCTTGAAGACGGAAAGGCAAAGCTGTTGACAGGCTGGATGGAACCGGATTAGGCGAGACGGGGAAACCGGGTCGAGATGGCTGGAGGGGCTTTTGCCCCTCCAGTTTCTGCTGGGATTGAGGAAAATCACCCATGGCTTTTTTCAAAGTCGAAAAGCTGTCCATTTCCTTCGGGGGCCTCGAAGCGCTGAGGGATATCAGCTTTGAGATCAGGAAAGGGGAAATCTACGCCATCATCGGCCCCAACGGCGCCGGGAAGACGACCCTGTTCAACTGTATCAACGGCATTTACCGTGCGGACAAAGGGTACATTCGATACAAAGACATGGAGATCCAGGGCAAGCGGCCGGATCAAATCGCGAGGCTCGGGATTGCCAGGACTTTTCAGAACATCGAGCTCTTCTCTCATATGAGCACCATGGAAAACCTGATGCTGGGCCGCCATATCTTTCTGAAGACAGGCCTCTTCCGCGGGGCCTTCATGTGGGGAAAGCGCTCTTTCGCCGGCCGGGAGGAAGCGTCCCACCGCAAGAAGGTGGAGGAGATCATCGATCTCCTGGAGCTCCAGGCCGTGAGGAACAAGTTTGTGGGTTCTCTTCCCTACGGCACGCAGAAGCAGGTGGAACTGGGCAGAGCCCTTGCCCTTGAACCCGAACTCCTCCTTCTCGATGAACCCTGCGCCGGCATGAACTCGGAAGAGAAGCAGGACATGATTTTTTGGATCAAGGACATCCAGGACACCCTGGGCGTGACGATCCTCCTGATTGAACATGACATGAAAATGGTGATGGATATCTCGGAGCGAATTCTCGTGATCAACTTCGGAAGGATCATCACTGAAGGAACGCCCGCGGAGGTGCAGGAACACCCCGAGGTCCTTAAGGCGTACCTTGGAGAGCAGGACGATGTCAGAGGCATTGCTTGAAATAAAGAACATCGAAACCTACTACCGCCTCATCTATGCCCTTCGGGGGGTATCCTTGACCCTCGAGATAGGGACCATCACCGCCATCCTCGGAAACAACGGCGCTGGAAAGTCCACGATCCTGAAGACCGTGCTCGGCCTCATCGAGGATCAGCCTGACAAAGGGACAATTGAGTTCATGGGCCGGCGGATCGACGGCATGGATACCGAAGAGATCATCCGCATGGGCATTTCCTACGTCCCTGAGGGCAGGCAGATCTTCGATGAGCTGACGGTGAAGGAAAACCTCCTCATGGGCGCCTACCTGAGAAGAGATCGGGCAGCCATAAGGGCGGATTATGAACAGATTTACCACCATTTTCCGGTCCTCCAGGCAAGGGAGAATCAATGGGCCGGCACCCTCTCCGGCGGAGAACAGCAGATGTTGAGCATCGGCCGTGCCCTGATGAACAGGCCGACCCTCCTCTTCCTGGATGAGCCCTCCCTGGGCCTCTCCCCGATCCTGGTTCGGGACATCTTCAAGATCATCCGGAACATCAACGAAGAAGGCGTGAGCATCCTCCTGGTGGAGCAGAACGCCCGCATGGCCCTGGCCATTTCCGATTTCGGCCTCATCCTCGAAAACGGCCGGTTTGTGATGAAAGGCAACGCCAAAGCGCTCATGGAGGACAAGGATGTGAGAGAGTTCTACATGGGGATCCGCTCCGAGGAGTCGGCAAAAGGGTATCAGCGGTGGAAGAGAAAAAAGCGGTGGAGATGAAATCCCTTCGCGATGTCATTCATTTGGTAAAGGTATGGAAACATCACCAAAACTTCTGAGGGAAACGGTCCGGAAACGGGGAGACCGCGTGGCCATGCGCCAGAAGGAGTTCGGCCTCTGGCGTGATATCTCGTGGAACGAGTATTACAGGCTCGTCAAGTACGCGGGCTCGGCCCTCATTTCCATGGGCCTGCAGAAAGGAGACTGCGTTTCCATCATAGGGGACAACTGTCCGGAATGGGTCGTCATCGACATGGCGACCCAATGTGCGGGCGGAATCGCTGTGGGCGTCTACTCGACCAACGCCTGGCCCCAGGTGGAATACGTGATCCAGAACTCGGATTCCAAATTCTTCTTTGTCGAGAACGAAGAGCAGCTGGATAAATGGCTCAGCTTCAGGGACACCGTGCCCCTTCTGAAAAAGGTCATCGTCTGGGACCTGGAAGGGTTGAGGCACTTTAAGGATCCCATGGTAATGGCCTACGATGAGCTTCTGGAGTTGGGAAAGGGGGTGGCCCAAGCCGAGCCGGACCTTCTCGAAAAGCGGATGGACGACGTGCAGCCGGAGGATGTGGCCATGCTCATTTACACCTCAGGCACCACCGGGGCCCCGAAAGGAGCGATGCTCACCCACAGGAACCTGACGTGGATGGGCCGGGCCATCACCAGGGACAACCCTGTGTTCGAGACGGATGAAGTCATGTCTTTTCTCCCCCTCTGCCATGTTTTCGAACAGCTCTTCTCTGTTCTCGGCCATATCACCCACGGCTACACGGTCAACTTCATCGAAAGCCCGGATACCGTGGCTGACAACATGATCGAGATCTCGCCCACCGTCGGATACGCGGTCCCGAGGATCTGGGAGAAATATTACTCCACCATCGCCATCAAGATGTCCGATGCCACATGGTTCAAGAAAACGCTCTTCTATGTCGCCCTCAAGATCGGCCAGAAAAGGGCGACCCTCAGGATGCACTTCAAAAGCGTTCCAGCCTACCTGGAGGCGCTCTACCGGCTGGCCTACTTTGCCGTATTCCGCAAGCTCAAGGAGAGGCTCGGCTTTGAGCGGATGCGGATGGCCTACTCCGGCGCAGCGCCGATTTCACCCGACGTGCTCCATTTCTTCCAGTCCATCGGAGTCAATCTCGTGGAGGGGTACGGACAGACGGAAGGCACCGGAGTGACCTGCGTCTCCCGCGTGGGCCGCGTGAAGTTCGGGACCGTGGGCCCTCCCCTGACAGGCACGGAGGTGAAGATCGCCGGGGATGGGGAAATCCTCGTTCGGTCGCCGAGCGTTTTCAAAGGATACTTCAAGAACGAGGAAGCGACCGCAGAGACCATCAAAGACGGATGGCTTTACTCAGGGGACGTGGGAGAAATCGACGAGGATGGCTACCTCAAGATCACGGACCGGAAAAAGGACATCATCATCACGGCGGGCGGGAAAAACATCACCCCCCAGTACATCGAAAACAAGCTAAAATTCAGCCCCTACATCAACGACGCCGTGGTCGTTGGGGACAGAAGGAAGTACCTGGTCTGCCTGATCATGATCGACGAAGACAACGTGGTCAAGTACGCCCAGGACAACAAGATCCAGTTTTCAACCTACAAAGACCTGACCCGGGCGCCGGAGATCATCAAGCTCATCCAGGGCGAGATGGACAAGGTGAACGAAACCCTCTCCCAGGTCGAAAAAGTAAAGAAGTTTACGATATTGCCCAAGAAGCTTTACGAGGAAGACGGCGAAGTGACGCCCACCATGAAGGTGAAGCGAAAATACGTGAACCAGGCCTTCGCCGACCTGATCGAAGGCATGTACAAAGGAAAAGGCGTCAATTAGTCAACTCACGGCCCACTCTCTGCGACATGCCCGGCGCGGGTCAGAGTGCTTTGACATCCGTGATAAGGCTTCCCACGATGTCCCTGAGCCGGGGGATCCCCTTTTCCTCGCAATAGCCCCTCAGCCCGTCCACGATGTCGAGCATCGCTTTCGGGCTCACGAAATTGGCTGTCCCCACCTGAACGGCGCTGGCACCCGCTATCAGAAACTCCAGGGCATCCCTGTGGTCCATGATGCCCCCCATGCCGATCAGGGGGATCTTCACTGCCTTTGCCGCCTGGTAGACCATGCGAACCGCCACGGGCCTGATGGCCGGGCCCGAGAGGCCGCCGAACACATTGGCGAGCTTCGGTCTCCGGGTTTCCACGTCGATGGCCATGCCGCTGATGGTGTTGATGAGGGAGATGATATGGGCGCCGGCACTCTCCACAGCCCTTGCGATGACCCTGATGTCCGCCACGTTGGGGGTCAGCTTGATGATAACCGGCTTGTCGGAGTTCTTCACCACCCTCTCGGTCACCCGGGCGGACACATCCGGATCAATGCCGAAAACCATTCCCCCGCACTCCACGTTGGGGCAGGAGATGTTCACTTCAAGAGCCGCAATGCCGTTGACGCCCCTCATGGCGGCAGCGAGCTCGCCGTAGTCATCCATATGGTGACCGTAGATATTGACGATGATCTTCGTCTTCAGCCGCCTGAGCTTGGGGAGCTTTTGTTCAACGAAAGCGTCGAGCCCGATGTTGGCAAGGCCGATCGCGTTCAGCATGCCGCACGGGGTTTCCACGGTCCTCGGAGGAGGGTTGCCCGGCATGGGTTTGAGGGAAAGCCCCTTGACCACGATCCCTCCCAGGAGATTGAGGTCCATGAGGGGTTCATACTCGAGCCCGTACCCGAAAGTGCCGGAAGCTGCGATCACGGGGTTCTGCAGTTCCAGAGGACCTAATTTGACTTTGAGGTCAGGGTTCATCATTCGTCCGTGCCGCCATCGGCGATCGACCGTTTCCTGTTCGGTTTTGATTCAATCCCTTTCTCCGCCCTACGCTCTTTGCTCCACGCTCTTGGCTCTTCGCCCTGCGCTATTTGCTCTCCGCTCTATGCTCCCTGAAACACATCCCAATCAATCTGCCCGGCTTCAAACACGGGCCCATCCGCGCAAACATGGTAGTACGGCCGGCCTCCTGTCTTGGAGGCCTTCACCGCACAGCCCTGGCACGCGCCGAGGCCGCAGGCCATGGACGCTTCCAGGGAAACCTGGCAGTGGAGGCCGTGTTTCAGGGCGAGGTGCGCCACTTTAACGAGCATCAACCTCGGGCCGCAGGCAAACAAGGACAAGGCATTCCTGCCCGGTCCCCTCCCGTGGAGATACCTCTCCAGGAGGTCGGTGACAAACCCCGCATGCCCCCTGCTTCCGTCGTCCGTGGCGAGGGATACCCTTGTTTGAGGTCCTTTCAGATGATCGAGAACCGGGATATCCCCCGCTGTGGCGAATCCCATCAGGAACTCCACCCTCCTCTTTTTCAGCCCCTGCGCCAGAAAGCAAAGGGGAGCAACGCCCATGCCGCCGGCCACCAGGAGGGGAACGCTCTTGACGGGAGGCAGCTCAAACCCCTTTCCGAGGGGCCCCAGGACGGACATGACCCCGCCCTCCCTCGCCTCCGTCATCATCGCTGTACCTTGCCCAACGACCCTGTAGAGGAGGAGCACGACGTTCCGCTCCACACCGGCCACGGAAAAGGGTCTTCGCAGCAGGGGATGGGCTCCCTCGCTCACCCGGATCATCACGAATTGGCCGGGACTTGCCGCCTTTGCGATGATCGGGGACGCCAATCCCATCAGCCAGGTATCCCTGGTCAGGCGGCGATTGAACCGGATTTTCCCTCGTTCTTCAAACATGCGACGAGGATACCCTATTGCGCTGCTTGTTTAAAGTCTTTTGTTCACCCCTGGGTAGCCCCTTTTCGCCCTCTCTTCCGGGGAAACCAGGCGACCAAACCGCGGACGGCTTGTGGTCTCAGTTGCAAATCGGGTGTATAAGTCAGTGCACTCGGAGCCCCCCGGGGGGTGTTCTTCCAGGCCGCAATCACATTCGTTCAGAACCATGATAACGTCACCATCAGCCCCACAGTCACCATGGACAGCCCCAGAAGACAATCTCTCCGACTGCCACGCCACTCCTGGCCTTTC
>JAGUZM010000527.1 GCA_020060805.1 Deltaproteobacteria bacterium
ATCTCAGCGCTGACGATCCGGTTGCAGACATCTGTGCCCCCGCCCGCGGACCAAACGACAATGTTGGTGATGTCTCTCCTTGGAAAATCCTTCTTCGCGGCATCCGCAGCGGTTGCCGCAGCCAGCAGCACAACAAGGCACAGCATCAAAACTTTCTTCATGAGAACTCCCTCCTTTTGATGAAAAGTGGTTTGACTGAAAAACGCCACATGACTTCATACCGAAGACGCTGATTGGAACGACACAGTCCCCTTGATCCTTGCTCTATCCCTCCTTTCTTTCATGATGATGGAATCTGAGAGGGTGGATCGCCCGTTCTCCACCCGGCCGAGTTAAAATGATCCGACACGTGGGTCCCCGGGGGCACAAGGGAGTCGCAAAACTCCCGGTCCGAGGCATCCAGGGAAACATCCACGGCTCCGATCAGGTCTTTGAAGTGTTCCAGCGTTCTGGGGCCGACAATGGTCGCCGTGATCCCCTTCTGGTGGAGCACCCAGGCAGCGGCGAACTGGGGGAGGGTGCATCCTTTGGCTTTGGCTCTCTCAGCCAGGCTTTGAGCAACAGCGATTCCCTGCTGGGTGATACGCTCGGCGTAGACTTTCTTTAACGCGCCCCGGCTCCCAGGCGGTATCTTCGTAGCATCCCGGTACCTTCCTGCCAGGACACCCTGTGCCAAGGGCGACCACGAAATGATTCCCAGGTCATAAGCCCGGCACATGGGAATGATCTCAGTCTCAGCCCGCCGATCCAGAAGATTGTACGGGGGTTGCTCTGAGACGAACTTGGGGAAATGATGCCTGTCTGCAATCCAATAGGCCTCGACCACCCGCCACGGCGGGTGGGTCGAGCAGCCGATGTGGCGCACCTTGCCCTGCCTCACCAGGAGGTCGAGGGCCGCGAGGATCTCCTCCTGGGGAACGCTGAAGTCCGTACGGTGGAGGAAATAGATGTCGATGTAATCCGTGTGGAGCCGCCTCAGGCTTTTTTCACAAGCGGCCAGAACGTGGTGCCTGGAATTGCCCCCATCGTTCGGCCCGTCCCCTGTGCGCATGAAGACCTTGGAGGTGAGGAAGATTTCTTCTCTCCTGCCGTTCCGGCAAAAGGCTTCGCCCAGGATCCTCTCGCTCTCTCCTTCGGAATACGCATCGGCGCAGTCGAACAGGTTGACTCCCCCGTCGAGGGCGGCGTCAATGATCCTGAAGGATTCCTCCCTGTCCGTCGGGTTCCCGAAATTCATCGTCCCAAGGGCGATCTTGGAGATCATCAGGCCGGATCTTCCCAGACGCCGGTATTCCATCATCGTCTCCCCCTGTGGCTGTCAGTTATTCTCCGCCAGGGTCTGCCTGAGAATGTCGATGGACTTCCTCAGATGGCTCCGCATCTGATTTTCAGCAGACTCCCTGTCCCTGCGGCACACGGCCTCAATGATCGAGAGGTGGTCCTGGATGCTTTCATTCGGTGACTGCACAAGACCCTCGGAGGAAATCACCTGGTAGCTGTAAATGATGATGTTGTAAGTTTCCAGGATGCTCTTCAAGAACTCCTTGGCGCCGATTTCGAGAAGGAAATGATGGAACCGGCGGTCCTCTTTGGCGTAGCCCTTGATATCCGAGATTTCCGACAGGCCCCGGAAAGCTTGAAAGAAGCCCCTGAGCTGCTGGATTTCTTTGTCGGTGATGTTGGAGGCGGCACGCCTGGCGGCCAGCCCTTCGAGAACTTCCCGGAGCTCAAAAATGGATATCATCTCCTGCTTGGTGAAGAGGCGGACGAAGAAGCCCCTTCTGGGTATGGACTGGACCAGCTTCTCCTTCTCAAGATACTTGAGGGCACTCACCAGGGGAGTGCGGCTCACCCCGAAATCCTGCGCCAGCTTTTCCTGGGGGATCTTGTCGCCGGGGAGCAGTTTCCTGTCCAGGATCATGGCCTTCAAGCGGTTGTACACCTTGGCATCCAGGTTGCTGTGGGTGGCGCCTATTTTTTTCATGCCCAGGCCTTTACTCGGTTTGCCTGAAAGGGAAGTTGGATGGAACCTGATGAATTTGCATTTTGAATTTTGAATGCAAAATTACATACCCCTCCGAGAACCCCGTGTCAACAAAAAAATTCCCCTGGCCGGTTTGTTCCTGAAGAAGGGCTCTTTTATCGCGAACGGTGAACGAGAAAGGGGGGGTGCCCGTTATCGAAGGCCTGCGCCTCTAGGAAAGGCTTTGGCGGCAATCATTGGAGCCGGGCCTTGAAAGCCCGGATTTTTCCCTGCGGGTGCTCTCCTCCCTTCAGGGCGAAATCTTCACAGGCCCGGTAGAGGTTGAGCAAGCCCTTCGGGGCCTGGTAGATTCTCACGGCGTCCGCAGGGGGCTGAATGACCTCTCTCCGCTTCGCTTTCACCAGGGACTCGAAGAGGTCGCGCCACCCGGCGGGTCTCCTCCCCCGGGCGCTGTGGAAACCATGGGCGGCGCGGATGGCCGCTCCCAGGGCAGCGCTCTCTCTGACTTCAAGGGAACTGACCTCAACCCCGAAAACCTGGGAAATGACCGTCAGAAGCCCTCGGTTTTCCGAGCCTCCCGCGGTGACGAGGATGCCTTTCGGCCGGGGACCGGTCCAATGGGAGTGAAGGTACATCGCCATGGCCTGGGCTTCGGCGACAGCCCGCACGTTTCCCCGGACATCGTCGGCCGTGAGCCCTCCGAACCGCCGGATTCCGGGCTCCAGCACCAGGGGGGTGATTTCAGGGAGGACATAGGGAAGCATTACCTTGCCCCGGTTTCCCGGGGCTGTTTCCAGGAGGATTCGCGAAAAATCCTCCCAGCTCAGGCCATACCTCTTCTTGACAGCTTCCCTTGCCAGGCTTCCATTCTTAAAGCATACGAGAAACATCAACCCGCCGTCTGCAGCACCGAAGATGTGACCCTCCGACCTTTCCGTATCCTTCGGCTCTTTCATGTACCCGAAGTAGGTGTCGCTGGTTCCGAGACTGATCGCATGGATGTCCTGGAGGCCGATGAGGCCCAGCCCCACCAGGCTGCAGGGGTTGTCGCCGGAGCCCACGACGACCGCCGTGTCAGGCATGAAACCGTAGCGCTCCGCCACGTAGGAAGAGACCCTGCCGGCGAGTGCGTCTTTGACCAGGAGCCGGGGCAGCCGGCTTCTGAGACCGGGAGCGGTTGCGGCCATGGCCTTTTCATCCCACTTTCCCGAGCGAATATCGGCCAGGTTGGTTCCAAACCCGTCCCCTGCATCCACGGGTGCGATTCCACCGATCAACAGGGAGGTCAGAAAAGAGCTGACCAGGGCGACGTGGGCTGTCTGTTCGTATTTCTCCGGGTGTTTCTTCCAGAATTTTCGGATTTGCGGAGCGGCGAACCTTTCCGTGGCGATGGACCCGGTAATCCTGGCAACCGCCTCATGCCCTCCCAACGCGTGGGTGATCTCACGGCATTCCTCATGGGTGCTTGAATCCATCCACACGGGAGAAAGGTCCCGGGAGAAGACATGCTGCATTTGGGTGTGGTAAGGCAGGCTGGGATCGAGCCCTTTGAGGCGTTCCACGAAGGTGTTGTTCAGGTACACGGTGCCGTGCTGCTGGGCTGAAACCCCGAGGGCCCTGATGGAACCGGTCAGGTTCATGTCCTTGAGCCGGGTGAGGATGCTGTCCAGGGCCTCGGCCCACATGAGGGGGTCTGCGAGTACTTCCGCAGGTGTCTCGCCGAAGACAACGCCACCCCTGGTGTGGTAAGCGGGATAGGCATCGTCGAATGGAACGGAGAGCCGGTGAGTCGTACCCCCTGAGAGATGGATCACGACGGCGGTGATGCTCTGGGTGCTGAGATCCAAGCCCAAGAAAAACTCTTCCTTCATCCCCATCCGACCTTCCTTCCCTGATGATCAGACCATACTCAAAAGGGCCAGCAACAAAGGCAGGATGATTATAAGCAGGGAAGTCGTAAAGAACCAGCATGAATTGGCAAGGTCGAGGTCCAGGTCATAGATGGAGGGGGGAATCAGGGCGTTGAACGCGACCGGCATCGAGGAAAGAATGATCACGACCTTCAGGGGCAGGCCGTTGTCGATGTTTCCGAAACCGATCAGGTAGGCCAGGGAAGAGGCCAGGAAGGGGACGAGCAGGAATTTGATGATCGAGACCGAGAGGCACTCCTTCAAATAGTCTTGAACCCTTCTGATCTTCAGAGCGAGCCCGATGGAGGTGAGGAGCAGAACGGTTGCGAGAGGAACAAAGGCCGAGACGACGGTGCGAAAGAACGCCGGCCTCTCGACCCCGGTCCAGTTCAGCGCCCCTCCGAGGACGATGCTCGAAAGGGCAACCAGGACAAAAGGATCCTTTCCCAGGCTCTTGATTCTTTCCAGCGTTCCCTCCGCTTTTTCTGCGGAGCTGTAGTACTTGGCAACCGGGAAGCCGATGGCGTAATAGGACAGCTCCTCGAAGATTTTGTAGATCGGAACCAGGGCAAAACCCTCTTCCCCAAGAAAGACGAAACAGATCAGAGCGCCGATGGATCCGATGTTGGTGAAAGAACCGCAGCCGTACATGGCCCCGGCCTTCCTTGGTTCGAGGTGAAGCAACTTCGCGGCGGCCAACGCGAGGGCCCCACCCGCGAGGATGGCAAAAAGCCCGTTGAATGGCAGAGCCACAAGGCGGATGCTTTCAATGTTCACAGCCCAGAGAGCTCCCACGATCGCCACAGGGTTTAGGAAGAGAAGGGCGGTTTTCTGGAGGAGTTTCCGGAGATGGTCCAGCGGGACGGGAAGGCTGATCGCATTCCGGGTCACAAGCACTTGGATCCCGTAACCCAGGGAAAGGCCGAACAGAATGATCGCGAGTGAGAAGATGAGCTTCGACATGGCTGCCACTTTTTACAGAGCTACTATATGAAGGAATGGAAGATTGGCAACAGGATTTTGTTTCAGGACAGCTTGCGTGATTGACATTTTGGCACAGCTCAACCTAGAGTGGTGTGGGAAATGCCTATGAGAGGTCTTGTCAAATGATCACAGGAGCTGAGCAGAAGAGGGCCCAGGAGCGGGCAGCGCAGATGATCCGCGAGTCCGGGATCAGGGTCAGCGACGAAGAAGCCGAAAGGATAGAGGTGGTGGATTTCGGCTTGAGCCGTCTTGATGTCGAAGGGGTTCAGGTCCTGACCCTGGTGCAGACCGAGCGGCTGAGCGTGAAGGTGCTCGCCCTTTTTACCAACCAGACAGAGCCCGAGCACTGGCATCCGCCGGTGGGAGAGGACCCCGGCAAAGAGGAAACCGTCCGAGTGGTGTCCGGCACGGTCTATTTCTATGTCCAGGGTGAAAACACCTTCGAGCATGGTTTCCTGGTTGAGGACAAAAAAGAGCACTACACCATGAGGCACGAGATCATCCTGAAGCCGGGCGACCAGATCACTTTGCAGCCGGGGGAAAAGCACTGGTTCCAGGCCCGCGATGAGGGTGCGGTCATGTTCAGTTTCTCCACCGTGGCCAGGGACGCTCTGGATCAGTTCACGGACCCCAATATCGTCCGAATCGTGAAGGTCGTGGACTAGGAGGCTGCTGAAAAACACCCGTCTTCCCGTCAAGTCGGGATTTCGCAAGGCTCAAACGGCTTTGCCTTCATCCCTTCCCGGCCTAGCACGGGACAGGCGTGTTGCAGCGTACTCATATCGGCAAAAGGACGGCTCACTTAAGGACGATCAATTCGCGCTATGGAGGTACCTATGGATCGAGGATCTGGAGGAAGAAAAATCATGGTCGCTGTGGCGCCTGTGGGCAGAAGCGTTGAACCGCCGTCGCTGAACCCCCTCACTCCGGAAGAAGTGGCAGCGCAGGTGGTGGACTGCGCCAGAGCCGGGGCAAGCATGGTGCATCTCCATGTTCGCGACAGGGAAGGACAGCAGACGGAGAAGCTCGATGTTTTCACGAAAACCCTGGACCTCATCCGTGAGAAATCGGACATCATCATCCAGGGTTCCACCGGGGGCCTTTCGACCCTCACCCTTGAACAGCGTTGCGTGGCGTTGAACGATCCAAGGGTAGAAGTGGCATCGCTGAACATGGGGTCTGTCAACTTCGGGGAGGGGGTCTATATCAACAGGCTCCCGGACATCCGATACTGGGCCGGCCGGATGGCGGAAACGAAGGTCGTCCCTGAGCTAGAAGTGTTCGAGGTCGGGATGGTGCCGGCCGTGAGGCACCTCATCCAGGAAGGGGCTCTGAAGGCTCCGGCTCATTTTAATTTCTGTCTCGGTTTTCACTGGGCCCTTCCGGCCGACCCCAGAAGCCTCTTTTTCCTGACCTCCCTCCTGGAGGAAAAGGAGCGGTGGGGAATCATTCACGACAGCATGAGGGATCTGTCCCTTCTTGCCACTGCCATCGGCATGGGCGCCAGAGTGGTGCGGGTGGGGTTTGAGGACAGCGTTTTTTATGCGCCGGGAAAAGCGGCCAGGAAGAACCCAGAACTCGTCGAAAAGGCCGTTTCCCTGGTTCAGCAGATGGGTCTTGAAATAGCGACTCCGAGAGAGACAAGAGAGATGCTGGGCATCGAAAAAGCCAAGTAACGAGCATTCATACCCCGGCGCTTCGCTACGAGGGCGTCTATTAAAGAAACTTGGTTTGGAGGCGAACGCCCAAAATCCCCCTTCATCCCCCTTTACGGAAGGGGGAAACCGAGCATAAGTCCTCCCCTGTGTAAAGGGGAGACAGAGGGGATTTTACATGGTTCTGACGCCAAGTTCCTTAGGAGTGACGAGTAACGAGTGACGAGACAAAGACATGAACTTGTCACTCGTCCCTTGTCACCAATCTGTCAGTAGAGTTCTTTTCCCCTGGCGATGGGGTATCGCCGGCCGTAGCCGAAGGCTTTGGAGGTCACCTTGAGACCCGGAGGCGACTGCCTTCGCTTGTATTCGTTCCTGGCAATGCGCCTCAGGACATCTTTAACGGTACCGGGATCGTAACCCCGTGCCACGATTTCATCATAGGAGAGGTTTTTCACCACCGCGGCGTCCAGGATCTGGTCCAGGATATCGTAAGGGGGCAGGGTATCCTGATCGGTTTGATCCGGCCTCAGTTCGGCCGAAGGGGGTCGTGTGATGACCCGCGGGGGAATGATCTCATCGTTCCTGTTGATGTAGCTGGCCAGGCGGTAGCAGAGGGTTTTGGGGATATCGGAGAGGACGGCCAACCCTCCGTTCATGTCGCCGTAGAGGGTACAGTAGCCGGTGGCGATCTCTGATTTGTTCCCCGTGCTCAGGAGCAGGGCGCGGTACTTGTTGGAGAGGGCCATCAGGAGAGTCCCCCGGATTCTTGCCTGGATGTTCTCTTCGGTTTCATCCTGACGAAGACCCCTGAAGGCATCGGCCAGGCTTTGAACGTACCCGTCGTATAGGCCTGAAATGGGGATCTCGATCAGCTTGATGTTGAGATTCCCGGCAAGCCTTTTGGCATCCTCGCGGCTCATGGCCGAGGTGAAGGAAGAGGGCATGCTCACGCCGATCACGTTTTCGGGTCCCAAAGCCCTCTGGGCGATGACCGCAACCAGAGAAGAATCGATCCCGCCGCTCAGCCCCACCAGAGCTTTGCTGAACCCGCATTTGGTCACGTAATCCCGCGTGCCCATAACCAGGCCCTTCAGGATCGACTCCTCTTCGGAGGGCAGGGGGCAGGCAGCTTCGGGGTAGCTCTTTTCGCTCTCCCAGACAAGAAGGTCCGGTTCAAATTCCTTTCCCATAAGGGTCAGGTTTCCATCCCGGGCAAAAACCATGCTGGCGCCGTCAAAAAGAAGCTCGTCATTGCCTCCCACCTGGTTGCAGTGGAGGGTTACCAAGCCATGCTTCCTGCATACCTTTTCGAGGATCTTATGGCGGACAGCCTTTTTGTTGACGGTGTAAGGAGAGGCGGACATGTTGACAAGAATGTCGATCTTCAGCGCAGCGAACTCGGACACGGGATCCGCCTCATACCGCGGCACACCTTCCATGTCACCCATGTTCCAGATATCTTCGCAGACGGTCACGCCGAAGCGCTTGCCATCCAGTTCGAACAGCAGGCTCCGCTCCGAAGGCTCAAAATAACGGGTCTCGTCGAAGACATCGTAGGTGGGAAGGCGCCTCTTGGCTCCGTTGGCCAAAATCCTTCCGTTCCCGAGGAGGGCCACGCTGTTTAGAAGAGGTTTTCCGGTGCGTTTCGGGTTCCGGTCCACATACCCGCAAAGGATATGCAGGCCCGACGTCTCTTCTGCGAGCTTTTCGAGCCTGCGCAGGTTCTCTTCGATGAAGGAAGGTTTTTCCAGGAGGTCTTTCGGAGGGTAACCGATAAGGGAGAGCTCCGGAAACACGGCGAGGGTGCACCCTTCAGCCTTGGCGCGAGAGCTCGCCTCGCGGATGAGGGCGGTGTTGTGCTCAAAATCGCCGATGATCGGGTTGATTTGGCAGAGAGCAACTTTCATTGATCATTGATCATTGAACATTGATCATTTGGGATCCAAGAGCGAAGATGGACCGTTCGGTATTCGACACCAATGGATGGAGGTGTCCCGATTGCCATTCTTGCTAGGAGCAAATATTTCTGTTCTTTCTTGCTGTGAAAATGCTCTTTGCAATGATGGCTATCAACTCTTCGCACTCCACGGACACTGAATGGACTTGGTCGCCCTCCAACAAAGGGACTTCTTCAATGACCTTGAGCCAGTACCTAGACTCTTTGAGCTCCTTTAAGACGATCCCCATCTTGTGAATGAAATCAGACCTGGATTCTGCTCCTCTGGCTTCCTCATAGTTTGCGCCGGGCGATGTTCCGCATTTCAGCAACTGAGTTCTAACCAGGTTGCCAATTTCGGATTTGGGCAATGCAGCGCCCAGGTGAACGACAAGAACTGCAAATCTCAATAGTCGATTCGCCAGTTCTTGCTCTTTCGATCCATTCTTCGTCATCCCAGAGGACCGATCATTGTTCACTCAGTTTTCAATGTTCAATGATCAATGTTCAATGATCAATGTTCAATGATCAATGGTCAATGGCCAAGAGCCTTGGCGGCTTTTTCGATCGCCTGGGTGATTTTGGGTATCTGCGCCTCCATGTTGATGTTGATGGCAATGGAAAGGGTCCTGGAGAGGAGATCCGCTGTTTTTGGCAGGGCGTCCTTGGGGTGGTGGCATCTTGCCTGGCCCGATTCCGCCTTGAAGGGATACCGGGTTCGCGCGATGCTCTTGCCCTCCAGCAGGTGTTCCCACTCTTCGTAGTAGTGCCAGAAGTTATCGAACCAGTAGATTGCCCCTGCCCCCGCCTCTCCCATGGCCTTGTTGAAGGCTTTTGTCTTCTCCGCCGTGGGCAGGGAAAAGGTGAGGAACGTGGCGGTATCGCCCTCCGGGTCCACGATTTTCCTGAACGTGACCCCTTTGACTTTCGCAAGGGCCTGCTTGATCGCGGCCTTGTTCTTTCGGTGGGCAGGGAGCATGACGGTTTCCAGCTTTCCCAGTTGGGCGAGGCCCACCGCCCCCTGGAGTTCGCTCATACGGTAATTCATTCCTATGAAGCTGCGCTTCTCCAGTCCCCTGGGCACCTTGGGGTTATGGTCGTGGCCGTGGTCGTGATATTCGGAAGCTTTGATGTAGAGATCCTTGTCATTCGTGATGATCATCCCGCCTTCACCGGTGGTCAGGGTTTTGACGGAATCGAAGGAGAAACAGCCGAGCTTTCCAAAGGAGCCGAGCGATTTCCCGTTGATTTTTCCGCCGCATGACTGGGCGGTATCTTCAATCACCGGGATCTTGTGCTCGTCAGCCACTTCGACGATCTCTTTGATCCTCGCCCGGGCCCCGCACATGTGCACGGGGACGATGGCCTTTGTTTTCGGGGTGATCTTTTTGCGCAGCTCCGCCGGGTCGAGGCAGAGGGTTTCGTCGATCTCTGCGAAAACCGGGACCGCTCCCGCGTCGAGGATGGATTCCCAGGTGGCGACAAAAGTGAACCCCTGGGTGATGACTTCGTCGCCGGGAGAGATCCCGAGCGCTGCCAGGGCAACCCTCAGGGCCGCCGTTCCTGATGAAACCGCAAGGGCGTGTTCCACCCCGCAGTACTTGGCGAACTCTTTTTCAAACGTGGCCACTTTGTAAATTCCCTTTCGCTCCGCGTCAAAGCCGTAGCGAAAGACCACCTTGTTGGAAAGGACTTCCAGAATTTCCTTCTTTTCCTCTTCTCCAATGATCTCAAAACCGGGCATGATAGACTCCTTCAAGAAATGCCTAAAAAGTTTAAAGTGCCTAGAGTGCCTAAAATGCTTGAACGGAATACAGAATAAACCGAATCACGAAAACGCGAAAGGGAGCGATCGGCGTCGAACGGTTAATACTCGATCCTGCCTTCAAAGGCCCTTTCGTAAATCTGCTCGATTACGCTCAACGACACGGGTCTCGGGTTGTTCGCGATGGGGCGGGCCACCTTGATCGCCGCCTGCGCCATCTGGGGGATCGCGTCCCTCGGAATCTTGAGCTCTTCGAGCGTTGCCGGGATGCCGATATCGGCGGAGAGGTCAAAAACAGCGCTGACCGCCATCGCCGCCATCTCCCGGGGCGCCATCCCTGTGTCCTCTTCGCCCATGGCAAAGGCGAGTTGGCAGAATTTGTCGATGTCGCCGGGATAGTTGTATTCCAGCACGAAGGGCAGCATGACCGCGTTCGCCAGCCCATGGGGAACATCGAACATGGCGCCCAGGGGATAGGCGAGAGCGTGGACAGCCCCTACGCCGGCCATGGCAAGTCCAAGCCCGGCGAGGTAACTCGCTTTCATCATGTTTTCGCGATAGAGAAAGCTCTTGCCGTTGAAAACAGCGCCCCTCAGGTTTCCCGAAACCAGTTCGATCGCCCGCAGAGACACGGGTTCGCTCACAAAATGGGCCTGAAGGGATGTGAAGGATTCAACGGCGTGGGTGAAAGCATCCATGCCCGTGTTCGCCGTGACCGCCGGGGAGAGGTTCATGGTGAGCTCCGGGTCTATGACGGCGGTGTGAGGGTAGAGGAAGGGGCTGTTGATCCCGCCCTTGGTCTTGGTCTCCCTCATGGTGAAGACAGCGGTGAAGGTCACCTCGCTGCCGGTGCCCGCTGTGGTGGGGACCATGATCGTCGGCAGCCCCGGTTTCTTGACAAGGCCCAAGCCGATGTAATCTGTTGCTTTCCCTTCATTTTTGACCAGAACGCCGATCGCTTTGGCCACATCCAGAGTGCTGCCGCCTCCAACGCCGATAACGCAGGCGGCTTTCTCCTCCCTGGCAAGGAGGGCACCGTTGTCGGCCAGGGACGGGCTTGGCTCAGGGGTGATCTCCGGAAAGGGGATCGCTTTGACACGGCCCTTTTTCAGGATATCCAGGGTCCTCGATCCGATCTCGGTTTTGGCCAGCTCGCGGTCCATGACCACCAGGGCCCTGGAGGCCTTCAGGGCCTTGCACTCTTCGGCGATCCGGTTGAGGGCGCCGGTTCCGAAGACCGTTTTCTTGACTCCTTCGATGGTGATAGGCATGTTCATAACGGACCCCCTTGACAGAAAATATGAGAGAGACGATTATCCCAACGCAAAAGATTTATCAAGCCAAAAAAAAAGCCTTCCCCACCCGGAACCCAGGTTTAGGCTGGTTTGACACAGGGGAGGGGGCATCCATATAATACCCTCATGAGATGCCGGCGCGAAGGATGGAATTTTGTGGAAATAGAACTATAATATCGGTAAATATAGGGAAGACGGCAACAGGAGGTTTTATCTTTGAGTCCTTTTTACAAGAATCTCGCTCTCTGGCTGGTGATTTCTCTTGTGATTATCCTGATGATCCAGATATTCAAGCAGCCCGAGAGAAGCGTTTCAACCGTTAGCTACAGCGATTTCCTGACCATGGTGGAGAGTGAAAGCGTCATCCAGGTCACCATTCAGGGAGATCACATCAGTGGAACATCTTCGCAAGGCCCTTTCAAAACCTATGCCCCAAAGGATCCCGAGCTCATCAAACTGATGCGGAGCAAGGGAGTCAAAATAGCGGTCAAACCGGAAGAAGACTCATCGTGGTTCCAGGTCTTTCTCTCCTGGGTGCCCATGCTGCTCCTGATCGGGGTGTGGATCTTTTTCATGCGCCAGATGCAGGTGGGCGGAGGGAAGGCCCTTTCTTTCGGAAAGAGCCGTGCGAGGCTCATGAGCGACTCCCAGGAAAAGGTGACCTTTGAAGATGTGGCCGGGATAGACGAGGCCAAAGAAGAGCTGGAGGAAATCATCGAGTTTCTCCGGGACCCGAAGAAGTTCACGAGGCTGGGCGGGAGGATCCCCAAAGGCGTTCTCCTGGTAGGGGCTCCCGGCACAGGGAAGACCCTCCTCGCAAGGGCGATCGCGGGCGAGGCAGGAGTTCCCTTCTTCAGTATCAGCGGATCGGATTTCGTCGAGATGTTCGTGGGCGTGGGCGCGTCGCGAGTGCGAGACCTGTTTGTGCAGGGGAAAAAACACGCCCCCTGCATTATTTTCATCGATGAGATCGACGCCGTGGGACGCCACAGGGGGGCGGGACTGGGAGGCGGGCACGATGAAAGGGAGCAGACCCTGAACCAGCTCCTCGTGGAGATGGACGGGTTTGAATCCAATGAAGGGGTCATCCTCATCTCAGCCACCAACAGGCCGGACGTGCTCGACCCGGCGCTCTTGAGACCGGGCCGGTTCGACAGGCAGGTCGTCGTGCCCGTTCCGGATATCAAGGGTAGGGAGGAGATCCTCAAGGTCCATATCAAGAAGACGATTCTCGGCGATAATGTGGACATCCGTACCCTGGCGAGGGGAACCCCCGGGTTTACCGGGGCCGACCTGGAGAACATGGTGAACGAGGCTGCGCTGATGGCGGCAAGGCGCAACAAAGAAAAAGTGGAGATGGCCGATTTCGAGGACGCCAAGGACAAGGTCCTCATGGGTACGGAAAGGAGGAGCATGATCATCAGCGATGAGGAGAAGAAGACCACCGCGTACCATGAGTCGGGTCATACCCTGGTGGCCAAGCTCCTGCCCAACACCGATCCGATTCACAAGGTCACGATCATCCCCAGAGGCCGGGCTCTCGGCTTGACGCAGCAACTGCCCATCGACGAGAAGCACACCTACCCGCAAGAGTACCTGGTGAACAGCATTTGTATTCTCATGGGGGGTAGAGCCGCCGAGGAGATAGTCCTGGGCATCAAGACCACGGGGGCGGGGAACGACATCGAGCGGGCCTCGGCCCTGGCGAGGAAAATGGTCTGTGACTTCGGGATGAGTGAGAGCCTGGGCCCCCTGACCTTCGGCAAGAGAGAGGAGCAGATCTTTCTCGGCAGGGAGATTTCTCAGCACAGAGATTACAGCGAACTGACGGCCCAGAGGATTGACGAGGAAGTCCTGAAGATTGTGAGCGGCGCGTACGGTAAAACCTCCCAGCTGATCACGGACAACATCGCAGCCCTTCACCTCATGGCCAAATCCCTTCTGGAGAAGGAGACCCTGGATGGCAAGGATATCGACGCCATCATGGCCAGGGCCGCAAAATCCACGAAGGAAGAAGCCGAGGCCAAGGCGTCTTGAAAGGCATTCCGGAACAATCATTCTCGCTGCAGTGGTCGGCGTACTCTCTGAACCTGGGTGAGAGGACCCATGTGATGGGTGTCCTGAACGTGACCCCCGACTCGTTTTCGGACGGGGGTCGATTTTTTGATGCGGAACGAGCCGTTGAGCAGGGGCTCGCGATGGCCCAAGACGGGGCCGACATCATCGATGTCGGGGGCGAGTCCACACGGCCCTATTCCGAGAGGATATCCGAGGAAGAAGAACTGGCTCGCGTCATCCCGGTGATCGAGCAACTCAGGAAAGAGGTCCGAATCCCCCTGAGCATCGATACCCTCAAGGCAAGGGTGGCGAGGGAGGCGTTGCGGGCAGGGGCCTCCCTGGTCAATGACATCAGCGCCCTCCGGTTCGACCCAGCCATGACCTCTGTGGCGGCAGAGGCCAAGGTTCCCCTGATCCTCATGCATATGAAAGGAACCCCGGACAGCATGCAGGAGAAACCCGAGTACGGGAACCTGATCCAGGAAATCATCGGTTTCCTGGAGGCTGCCGTGGGTCGCGCCGTGCAGGGAGGCGTTCGCAAGGAAATGGTCATCGTGGACCCCGGCATCGGGTTCGGCAAGACCTTTGATCATAACCTTGAGATCCTACGGGAACTGGGCCGGTTCCACTCCATCGGCCGGCCTTTGCTGGTGGGCAGTTCCAGGAAGGCGTTTATCGGTCATATCCTCAGCAGACCGGCACAAGAGAGGGATACCGGAACCATGGCCGCCGTGGCGGCCTCGGCGATGAACGGCGCGCACATCGTCAGGGTTCATGATGTGAAACGGGCTGTGGAGACGGTGAAAGTCATAGATGCCATAAAGAGAGGGAAAGTGGCTGACCCGGAAAATCAGGGGTGGCAATACAAGAGGGCGGGGTGATCAGGGGATGCTCTTCTGCATCGATATCGGCAACACCAACATCGTGTTGGGGATAACGGATCAGCAACTGGTCCTGAACCACTGGCGGGTCCGGACAGAGAGGGATATGACCGCGGATGAGATGGGTATTCTCATCGGAAATCTCTTCACCGCGTCCAACTTAAGGACCGGGGACATCAAGAACGTCATCATCTCCTGCGTGGTGCCCCCCCTGCTCAACACGATGGAGGAGTTCAGCCGGCGGTATTTCAACGTGGAACCGTTGATCGTGGGCCCCGGCATCAACCTCGGCATGCCCATTCTGTACGACAACCCCAAGGAGGTTGGGGCTGACCGGATCGTCAACGCTGTCGCTGCTTATGAGAGGTACCACTCCGCGCTGATCATCGTGGATTTCGGGACGGCAACCACCTTCGACGTGGTGTCGAAAGAGGGGGCCTACCTCGGAGGCGCCATCGCCCCGGGCGTGACCATATCCTGCGAAGCCCTTTTCCAGAAGGCTTCCAAGTTGCCCCGGGTGGAGATCTTCGCCAAGCCCAAGAATGTCATAGCCAAGGATACGATCAGCAGCATGAATGTCGGGATCGTGTACGGGTACGCAGGCCTGGTGGACGGGATCGTGAGAAGGATCAAGAAGGAAACGGGGGAGGAGATGAAAGTCATTGCCACGGGCGGCCTGGCCCCCCTCATTTGCAAGGAGACGGAAACCATCGACGCCGTGGATGAGTTGCTCACCCTCGAGGGTCTGATGATCCTCTTCAAGAGGAATGTGTGAAAATCATCGCGCCCCGACTGAAGCTGGGAGACGGCATCGGTGTGGTTGCGCCTGCCGGCCCGGTCATCGATTCCGAAATTCAGCCCGGAGCAGAGCGCCTGCGATCTCTCGGGTTCGAGGTGCTTCTTTCTCCCCACGTCTTGGAGAAGAAGGACTACCTGGCCGGGGATGATCGGGTTCGCCTCGAGGACCTGCACGACATGTTCCGGAACGACCGCGTGCGGGCGATTCTCTGCGCCCGGGGGGGATACGGCACCCTCAGGCTCCTGGAAGGCATTGACTATGAGGTCATCCGCAACAACCCGAAAATCATCGTGGGCTACAGCGACATCACCGCCCTCCTGATGGCGCTTTACAAAAGGACCGGGCTGATCACTTTTCACGGCCCTGTGCTGCGGGACCTCGGCAAAAACCGGTACCGAAACCTGGAATCCCTTTTGCGTTTGGTCGGTTCTGAAGAGAAACCGAGTTTTCACCTCACCGGAGGCGAGGTCATCCGACCGGGCAAGGCCAAGGGCGTGATAGTCGGCGGCAACCTGAATCTCCTGTGTCATCTGCAAGGGACTCCCTTCATGCTTTCCCCGAGGGGGAAGATCCTTTTTATCGAGGAAAAGGGGGAGCCTCTCTACCGGGTGGACCGCATGCTGACCCATCTCAAGCTGAGCGGGCTCTTGACCAGGTGCGCGGCCGTTGTCTTCGGAGAATTCGTGGAGTGCGGAGACCCGTCTTCCCTGGCACAGGTCCTGAGGGACCGGACAGCGGATTTGGGGATTCCCGTGGTGACAGGGCTCAGGGCGGGCCACGGAGAGGAGCACATGACGCTCCCCATCGGCGCACGGGCATACATTGATACCGATAAGATGAGCCTCTCCCTCCTGGAAGCGTGCGTGAGGTAGGGACGGAGAAGGGGTTTTTTTGTTCCAGGGGTGCGTGAAGGCCCATTTGAGGGTTGTCAAATCCATCCAGAAATGGTTATACCTTTGACCTGGCGCGGGGCAGAGAAGGGTCGTGATATGCCCCTGTGGGCTGGCAAAAGGGCAAACGTAGATTGCGACATGGGGTACTCGCTTTCGGAGAGGAGACAAAGGCCGGCATGGATCTTGTCAGAAGGGTTGGCGCATTCGGGCTGAGGGGAATCCTCCGGATAGGGAACATGGGTATCTTTCTTGTGAAAGCGTTCTCTTACAGCCTGACCGCTCCTTTCAAGTTTTCCCTTGTCCTGAAGCAGATCGAGTTCATCGGGTTCCACTCCATATCCGTGATCCTGCTCACCGGCGCTTTCACCGGCATGGTTCTGGCTTATCA
>JAGUZM010000601.1 GCA_020060805.1 Deltaproteobacteria bacterium
CAATGCGATCAAAGAGATCGCCGTTCGTGAAGGGATGAAGACCCTTCGCGAGGATGGCGCACACAAAGTCCTGAAGGGTATCAGTACCACGGAGGAGATCCTTCGGGTCACCCAGATTTAAGGCGCCCGACGGGGATGACCCCTCTCATCTCGCGCGCCCTTAAGCGCATCTAAGGGACATCGAACTCCTCGCCTCTAACCGATCTGGCGGGCACTCTCCTGAATACTATGGAGCTCCTCGAAGGACTCGAGATACCGAGATCCGGCCAGTTTTTTTTCAAACACCATCCGGCAGCCTTCCCTGGTCAGCGAGGCATCGCAGAGATCAGGGACGATGTCCGAGAAGAATGTTTTTTTATCTTCCAAGCTGAGATCCTCTATGGACTTTCTAACATTTTCAAGACCCGTCTTGCTCATGTTTGCCCTCCTATTGAAAACGGTGCAAAGAACACCATGTTACTTATGTATAAAAGGATATCCTTGAATTCAATATAAGTACGAACTTCTGATGCAAAAGCCTCAGGAGGGGCTAACCTCAGTGCTCATTGAAGGCAGGTCCGCTCGGTCATCCCTCTGATTCGATCAGAATTCAGCCCAGGCAAGGCGCGTGGATACCCTGCATCAGAAAATCAGGTTACCCCAAAGGAGGGTGAAAAATGAGAACATATGGTTTGTACGTAAAAGGCAAGTGGGTGCGGTCTGCGGGAGGTCAAAAGTTTCAGAGCAAGAATCCAGCCACCGGGGAAAGTCTTGCAGCTTTCGAGCAAGGAACGGGTGAAGACGTGGAAAAGGCGGTTGAAGCGGCGCAGAGCGCCCTCCCTGGATGGAGGAGCACGCCGGCGCCTAAGCGGGCAGAGATCCTGTTCAGAACTGCCGGCATCATGCGAGACCGAAAAGACGAACTGGGGGAGTTGGTGACGCGGGAAATGGGGAAGGTCATCGCCGAAGGGAAAGGGGACGTCCAGGAGGCCATCGATTTCCTGGAATACATCGCCGGGGAGGGTCGAAGGATGTTCGGCGAAACGACCACGTCGGAGCTGGCACACAAATTCTGCATGACCGTCAGGCAGCCCATAGGCATCGTCGGGCTCATCACGCCGTGGAACTTTCCCTTCGCCGTTCCATCGTGGAAGTTGGGGGCTGCCCTGATCACGGGGAACACGGTCGTGTTCAAGCCCGCCACACTGACCCCGCTCTGCGCAGCCACCCTGATGGAGATCCTGGAACAAGCAGGCCTTCCACCGGGCGTGGTGAACATGGTCCAGGGGCCTGCCGACGATGTGGGGAAAGCGATCGTGGAGCATCCTGCCGTCAAGGCGGTTTCTTTCACGGGATCTGTTCATTCGGGAAGAGACGTCTACTGTCGGGCCTCAGCCCATCTGAAGCGCGTTGGCCTCGAGATGGGGGGCAAGAACCCTCAGATCATCATGGATGATGCGAACATCGACTTGGCTGTTCAGGGGGCCTTGTTCGGCGCTTTCGGTACGGCAGGACAGCGGTGCACCGCCACCAGCAGACTGATCGTCCATGAAAGGGCCTATGAAGACGTCCTAAAGGCGCTCCTCTCCCGGACGAGGGAATTGAAGATCGGGGATCCCCTGGATACGTCCGTGGACGTAGGCCCGGTGTGCGGATCCGATCAGGAGAGAAAAATCCTGAACTACATCGAGATCGGCAGGAAGGAAGGAGCAACGCTTCTCATCGGAGGGAAAAAACTGACCGGAGGCGTTTATGACAAAGGATTTTTCATCTTTCCCACTATTTTCGAAGCCCGCCACGGGATGAGAATCACCAAGGAAGAGATCTTCGGTCCTGTCCTGTCGGTCATCAGAGTCCGGGATTTTGAGGAGGCTCTCCGGATCGCCAACGACGTAGAGTATGGCCTGTCCTCCTCCATTTACACCAATGACCTCAGCCTCGCCTATCGGGCGATCCATGAGCTCGAAGCAGGCATCACCTACGTCAATGCTCCCACCATCGGAGCGGAAGTGCATTTGCCCTTCGGCGGCATCAAAAACACGGGCAACGGAACAAGGGAGGCTGGAACGGCAGCGATCGATGAATTCACCGAGATCAAGACGGTTTTCATCGATTACAGCGGCAGACTGCAGAAAGCCCAGATCCAGGAGTGAGGGAGAACGAAATGCCAACAAAAAGAGATGCCGACTTTTTCGGGATTGAATCGCTGCTGACCCCTGAAGAGGTGGATTTCCGCGACCGTGTCCGGAGATTCGTAGAAGAGTCATGCATGCCGATCATCGTGGAGCATTTCGACAAAGGGACTTTTCCTGAGCACCTGGTACCCCGAATGGCGGAATTGGGCCTTTTCGGTGTTCACGTGAAGGGATATGGATGCCGTGAAATCAGCCACACCGCCTACGGTCTCGCCTGCCAGGAACTGGGGTACTGCGACAGCGGGCTCCGCGCCATGTTCTCCGTCCAGAATTCCCTGGTCATGTACCCCATCAATGCCTTTGGTTCCGATGAACAAAAGCAGAACTGGCTGCCCCGGTTACGGCTCGGTCAGGCCGTCGGCTGCTTCGGCCTCTCGGAGCCTGGGTTCGGATCCAACCCGGCCGCAATGACAACACGAGCCGTCCGGCACGGCGACCGCTACGTGCTCAACGGCACGAAGATGTGGATCACCAACGGATCCATCGCCCATGTCGCATTGATCTGGGCAAAGACCGATGAAGGGATTCGGGGGTTTCTCGTGGATACCCGGACGCCGGGCTTTCGAGCCACCCCCATTCAACGCAAATTCGCTTACCGAACCTCTCCCACCTCCGTGCTCGAATTGAAAAACTGCGAAGTCGGGCCGCAGGCCTTGCTGCCCAGAGCCGTCGGCCTCAAGCCCGCGTTCCAGTGTTTGAACTTGGCCCGATACGGCGTTGCGTGCAGCGCTGTCGGATCGGCCATAGCTTGCTATGCAGCGGCCAAGGCCTTTTCCGGCAAGAGAGAGGTTTTCGGCAAGCCCATCGCCTCCTACCAACTCGTGCAGGAACGGTTGATGCGCATGCTCCTGGAAATCACAAAGGCCGAACTCCTGAACTACCGTCTGGGGCGGTTGCTCGATGAGGGGGCCGCTCGCCACCCTCAGATTTCCATGGCCAAGCTGAACAGCGTCCGGGAAGCGATGAAGATCGCTCGAACGGCAAGGGATATTCTGGGCGGTCGGGGCATTCTTGCGGATCATCATGTGATGCGCCATCTCTGCGACCTCGAAGCGATGAGCGCCCTGGAAGGCACCGAAAACATGCACACCCTGGTCCTGGGGCAAGATATCACGGGCATTTCAGCGTTCTGATCTCTCCCTGCCCTTTTTTCAAAAGACGGCTTAAACGCCTTGAATCCGAAAAAATATTGATTGAAAAACGGAGAGAATCTATTAGAATGGCGTTGTGGGGATGTAGCTCAGATGGGAGAGCGGTGCGTTCGCAACGCACAGGTCGAGGGTTCGAATCCCTTCATCTCCACCATCCTCCCCTTCCTTGAAGCTTTGAACCGAGCCGATGACGAGCGGCTCTCCTTTCCACCCACGTCACGCCCCATGCCGTGATTTGACAAGGTCCCCCTTCGTTACTACCTTAGCGGCAAATGAATAGAAACGGAGGTGGTGACCATGAAGGCATGCGAAAGACCTGAGTCTCACATGTTGCCCAATCCGGTTCATCTCCGAATGGATGAAGACATCGACTTTCATGATGCGGAGAGGATCGCCAAGGATCAGGCAAAAGCCTATTACAGCGATGCCATGCTCTTAAGCTGGTTTGACAAGAAAACCGGCCGGTACTCTCCTCACGACGTTGAGTGCTGTGCAGAAGGAAAGCCGAGCTGGGTTGAGTACGCAAAATCCCGCGGGGGAAACCTCACGATCGACATCAATCACGAGGATTACGTTTTCGTGTTCCTAGGGAAGCCGGGGCTGTCTTGAGAGGCCAAGGAAGGGCAGCTCAGCTGCCCTTTTTGTTCAGCTGGCCCCCCCTGAACGAAATCTCTCCGAGATTCGCCCATTCCCTGGGGTTACTTTTTTGCCTTGACACGCCAACCGGTTTTAACAATACTTCCGCATACATAAATCCATTTTGGCTCTGGATGGGCAGCATGGGTTATGACATCGCTATCATCGGCGGCGGCATCGTTGGAATGGCGACGGCCATGGAGCTTTCCCGGCGCCCGGGGGTTTCTCTCGCCGTTCTTGAAGCCGAAAACCATCTGGGCGCTCATCAGACCGGACACAACAGCGGCGTGATCCATTCTGGGTTGTACTATAAACCCGGCTCTCTCAAGGCGCGAAACTGCACGGAGGGCCGCGACGCGATGTACCGGTTTTGCCAGGATCATGGTATTTCCCATGAACAGTGCGGCAAGGTTGTCGTGGCCACAAAGGAAGAAGAAATTCCCGCCCTCAACGAACTGGAGCGCAGAGGCGTGGCCAACGGAATCCGGGGGATGAAGCGGCTCAGCAGGGAGGAATTGAGGGATTATGAACCGCATGCTGCCGGCATAGAGGGGCTCTGGGTCCCGGTCACGGGGATCGTGGACTATGCGCAGGTGACAGAGAAATATGCTGAGATCGTACAAACCTCGGGAGGCGAAATTCATACCGGCACAAAGGTTGCCGGATTTGAGCCCGAACCCAATGCCATCATTGTCGAAACAAACAAGGGTGAAGTGCGCTGCAGGAATCTCATCAATTGCGGAGGCCTCCAGTCGGATCGAATCGCCCGGATGGCCGGGGTTGATCCCAAGCTGCGGATTATCCCTTTCAGAGGAGAGTATTACGAACTCATTCCGGAGCGGCATCATCTCGTGAAAAACCTCATCTACCCTGTCCCTGACGCGGCATTTCCTTTTCTGGGTGTCCACTTCACCCGTCTGATTCATGGCGGCATTGAGGCAGGCCCTAACGCGGTCCTGGCGTTCCGGCGGGAGGGCTACACCAAATCGAGTTTCTCCCTCCCAGACACGAAAGACATCCTGTTCTACCGTGGCTTCTGGATCCTGGCCTTCAAGTACTGGAAAACAGGTTTTGGGGAGATGGTGCGGTCCTGGAGCAAAAGGGCATTCGTAAAGGCCCTCCGCAAGCTCATGCCTGAGTTGAGAAAAGAAGACCTGCGGCCTGCGGGCGCCGGCGTGCGCGCGCAGGCCCTTGAGCCGGGCGGGTTTCTTGTGGACGACTTCAGAATCATCGCCGCTGAACGGATGATCCACGTGCTCAATGCACCCTCCCCTGCTGCCACAGCCTCTATCAGCATCGGCCGGAGCATTGCGGCCATGGCTTCGGACCGATTCCGTTTGTCCTGAGTTGAAAGGGGTCGCAGATGCCCCCCCCGACGGCTTAGTATCGCGCCCCAGATATTCATCGAATTAGTCCCCTCTGCGGCCCCACCCGCCGGAAGGTGGTCTTCCAGGCCGACTCGGAGGGGGGTGGTCTCTTAAGAGCCGCAACCACCGCCCCAGCCTGTCAACCGGCGCCGAAAAGCCATAGGGTTACGGCAGTAGCCCCAGAGAGGCAACTCTCCGACTGGCTTGGAGGGTTTGCGCCTACCCCGGAGAAGACTTAATAACTTGGGGGCGGTTGGCGGGCTGAGTCCATTTCCGGTTGCGGACTCGCCAGAGACCACCCCCCTCCTGGTCGGCCGAGAAAGGGGTTTGATCGTGGCTCCGAGAGACCGCCCCCCGGCGGGTGGGGCCCCGCCTGAATTCTTCAATCAGGTTTTGAGACACGATACTGCCCTCTCACTTGACAGGGATGCCCTCGCCATGTACGCTTCTGTTGAAGGCGGCGGATTCGTGTGAATCGGGATGCGAAGGGGGTTGAAGGAGGCATGAAAAGGGAGGCGAAAATAGTCAGAAAGACAAAGGAGACCGATGTCATTGTGGAGCTGGCTCTCGACGGAACGGGACAATCCCGGATCAAGTCCGGCATCCCCTTTATGGATCACATGCTGAGCCTCATGGCAGCTCACGGTTTCTTGGATCTCAACATCGCGGCCTCCGGCGATACCGATGTGGATGACCATCACACGGTGGAAGATCTTGGCATTTGTATCGGAAAGGCGATCAGCGAAGCTCTGGGGAAAAAGGAAGGGATTAGGAGATATGGGCAAGCCATCATTCCCATGGATGAGGCCCTCGCCAGATCGGTCATTGACATCTGCAATCGTCCCTACATGGCTTACAGGGTTCCCCTGAAGAAAAGCAAAACCGGGAGCTTCGATGTCCAGCTCGTCAAGGAATTTTTCCGGGCCCTGGTCCAGAACTCAGGTATCACCCTGCATATTGATCTTCTGTCGGGCGATGACGCCCACCATGTGGCGGAATCCATCTTCAAATCATTCGGTCGCGCTCTGGATCAGGCGACTGGCATTGAGCCCAGGCTCGGAGGATCAGTCCCCTCCACCAAAGGAATCCTTTAGACGGAACCCCGAACAGCGATGACGATTCTTTCCTCCAAGACGAAGGGAAAGAGCCATGGTGCCGCTTTGGCGATATGCATGATGCTCCTCCCCTTGGGTTGCGCCCCCGTGCGGGGTGCTCTGACCGAGTCGAAGGCGTTTTCCTCTCCGATTCAAACCATCGTAGTCGTCGGGTTCCGTGCCCCCGTTCCTCCAGGTCAGTCTCCCGGGATGGTCTTGAACCCTTTTGGCGGGGCATTCCATCATGCCGAACCGGTGTCTCAGGAGGTGGCCGATAGGCTGACGGCGGGTCTATTCGGCAAGCTGATGGCAAGGGGGGGTTATCGACTCATCTCTCCGGGGGAGGCAAGAACTCATGCCATGGACCTTGGATATCCCTCCCCTGCCGTGGGCACTCTGGAGATGTTCCAGAAGCTGGGCCAGTCATTGACAGCCGATGGCGTGGTGGCGGGCAACATTTACCGATGGAGGGAACGAAAGGGCGCAGACTATGGTGTGGATGTTCCCGCCTCCGTGGAGTTTGACCTCTACCTCTTGAGGGTGGAGGACAAAACCGTTCTCTGGAAAGGTAGATTTGACAAGACCCAACAATCCCTTGCGGAAAATGTCCTTGATTTTCAAACCTTCCTGAAAGCGGGAGGCCGATGGGTGAGCGCCCATGAACTGGCGGTGATGGGTTTGGATCATCTCATCATGACATTTCCCGAGGCCAAGTGAGTCCATTGGGAGCAATCGGTGCTCGTCATACCGGCCATTGACATCAAGAACGGTCGTTGCGTGAGGCTCAGACAAGGGCTGATGTCTGAGGAGACCGTTTACTCCGAGTCCCCAGTCGATATGGCTTTGCACTGGTTCGAAAGCGGGGCCGAGCGTCTCCACCTCGTGGATCTGGACGGCGCCGTAGAAGGACGGCCGGTCAACCGCGAACTCATCGGAGAAATTGTCAGGGCCGTGCCTGTCCCCATTCAGCTGGGGGGAGGAATCAGGAAGATGAAAACGGTCGAGGCTTATCTCGACGCCGGGGTCCAATGGATCATCCTGGGAACCGTTGCCTACAAGGACGCCTCTTTTGTAGAGCTTGCCTGCAACAGCTTCCCCGGCCGAATCATTCTGGGAATCGATGCCAAAGAAAACCGGGTAGCCGTCGAGGGGTGGACCCAAGAGACTTCCCTGACGGCGATTGAGATGGCGAGACGATATGAATCCATGGGGCTCTCGGCAATCGTGTACACGGACATCCACCGGGACGGGATGAGCACGGGCCCGAATATAAGAGCAACGGAGGCGCTGGCGAAAAACACCCGGGTCGGCGTGATCGCTTCCGGAGGTATTTCAGGGCTCCGCGACGTGGAGGGCCTGCTCCCCCTTGCTCGATACGGCGTGATCGGGATGATCACGGGGAGAGCCCTTTATGAGGGCCAGTTAGACCTGAGGGAGGCGATAGAGGTGTCTAAAGGGAAAAAAATCAAAAAGAACTGTTGACTTCGCGAATAAATTAGCTATATTAGCTTGTTAATCCGTGATTCGGGTACAGCCTTGACCATGACCCTTGTTCAGAAGATCGCCGAAGACCTCAAGAAATCCATCAAGGACAAGAACGAATCCCGCACGTCCTGCCTGAGAATGATCAAAACCGCCCTTAAGAACGCCCAGGTTGAAAAGAGGGGCGAGCTAAAAGATGAGGAAGCTCAAGGTGTTATTTCCTCAATGATCCGGAAGGGGGAGGAGGCGGCAGCTGAATTCAGGCGGGGAAAGCGCGAGGACTTGGCCCTGAAGGAAGAGAGGGAAATCAAGGTTTTTTATGAATACCTGCCCGAGCAGCTGACGGCCGCTGAAGTCGAGCGAATCCTTCGAGAAACGATCGGTGAACTCGGTGCGACAAACGTCAAAGACCTGGGCAAAGTGATGAAAGCTGCCATGCAGCGAATGGCAGGGAGAGTCCAAGGAAAAGAGGTCAACGAGATAGCGAGAAAACTCTTGAGCTAACCCAAATGATTCAAACTCCGGGGCCTGTTCACATAAAACATACAGACTTCAATGACATATCTTCCTATGGTTCCACTCTTGCAAAGCAGCGATGCTGCTCATCTCTTAGGCCTTTGACGAATCGAAGCGTTACCGGAGAGGAAAAAGACAAATCGGGTTTGGATGAGGGGCTCTTTCCCGGGGGAAGGAATTCGTGATTTCCTTGGAGGGGGATCTAAATCGTCACCCATAACGTATCCAATGGACTCTTATCAATCCGCCAAAGAAGAGATCAAGAGGGCTGTTGATATTGTTGAGCTTATCGGCCAGTTTGTCCAATTGAAGAAAACCGGGCAGAATTATGCGGGTCTCTGCCCTTTTCACTCTGAGAAGGATCCTTCATTCACGGTAAGCCCGGCAAAGCAAATATTTCACTGCTTTGGCTGCAAAAAGGGGGGAGATCTTTTTGCTTTCTGGATGGCATACCACCAGGTCGCCTTCCCCCAGGCGGTCCGAGACTTGGCGGAAACGTACCACATTGCCCTGCCCGACATTCTCAGGTTGGGGCCGGTGGACAAAGCCCGGGTCTCCCTGAAGGAGTCGATTCTCGTGGTGAATGAGATGGCGGCAAGATTCTTCCACGACACCCTCGGGAGATCGGAGAGAGGGGAGCCGGGTCGCAGGTACTTGGAGCGGAGGTCCATACCGAAAGAAATCATCGGTGAATTTTCACTGGGGTATGCGGCCGATGAGTGGGAAGGCCTGGCAGGGTTCCTAAAGAGGAAAAAGGCTGATCCTGAAAAGGCAGTCCAGGCGGGTCTGATCATTTCAAGGAAGAACGGTACCCACTACGATCGCTTTCGAGGGAGGGTCATCTTTCCCATATTCAACCTCAGGAAACAGGTCGTAGGGTTCGGTGGAAGGGTTCTCGACAACTCCTTGCCGAAGTACCTCAACACCCCCGAGACCCCGGCGTTCCAGAAGGGGGAAACACTCTACGGCCTCCATGCGTCCTATCCCCATATCAGGGAAAGCGGTCGTGTCATTATCGTTGAGGGATACATGGACCTGTTGGCTCTCGCTGCGCACGGATTTCATCAGGCCGTGGCTACCCTCGGAACAGCTCTGACAAAAAGCCACATCCGGAGTCTCAAAGGGTATGCGAAGGATGCGGTGGTCGTTTTCGATTCGGACGCGGCGGGAAAGGCGGCAGCCTTGAGAAGCCTTGCCCTTTTCCTGGACGAGGGGATGGCCGCCAGGGTGATGGTCCTCCCCCAGAACGAAGACCCCGACAGTTTCATAAACAAACACGGCCTCCATGCTTTTGAGGACCTTCTCGATCAGGCCGTACCGATGTTCGATTTCTACATGGACCAGAAGCGATCTGAGGCTGGGGGAGGCATCGAGGGCCGGGTGGGTGTTCTGAATGAGATGATTCCCTTTCTCGCTGACCTCAGGAACGATGTCCAGCGATCCTTATATGCAAGGCGGGTTTCCGAGGGTCTGGGGATATCTGAAGGGGTGGTCGTGGCTGAACTCAAGAAACGCATGGCTGCCCCTTCATGGCGAGGCGATCCGGAGGTTCTCAAGCGGAGTATCTCGGATGGGGCTGCGCGACGGATGGATAACCTCTACCTCCTCAACCTGATGATCCACCATCCGCGAACCGTCGAAAGGCTGAGCAAGAACGACAGCAGGTTGTTGCTGTCAGATCCCTTGACCACCGAGATCTTTGATTGTGCCGTGGAGACCTATCACGCAGGAGGAGAAGTCACTCCAGCGGAGATCCTCGATCGGCTGGCCGGTGAACCGGCCAAGGGCCTTCTGCGAGAGGTGATGTTGGCCCCGCCTATTTTTTCGGATGATCTGGTGGATAAGGCCCTGAGCGACTTCGAAGACAAAGTGGAAACGCTCAAACTCGCCGCCAGCCATCAGGAGGCAAGAGCCAAAGGTGATTTTGAAAGCCTGAACAAGGTCCTTCAGGTGAAAAAGAAGCGAGAAGCTCTGGAATCCAAACAGACCAATGGTTTCAGGAGGAAACATAATGGCAAATAACTCCGAAGTAGTGAACTTCAAGCGGCTGATCGATATCGGCAAAGACAAAGGGTACATCACCTATGAAGAGCTGAATGACGATCTACCCGAGGACGTTGTCTCTTCCGAGTATATCGATGACTTGATGATGATGTTCGAAGAAATGGACATCATGGTCATCGACGAGGCCGCCAAGGAAGTCCTCGAGAAATCAAAAAGGCTCAAGAAGCGGCAAGAAAAGCCGGTTGGGAAAGAAAAGGTCAGGGCTGAAGTTCCAGAGGGTGTCACACGGGTCTCCGATCCGGTCAAAATGTATCTGAAGGAAATGGGCTGCATCTCCCTTCTCACGAGGGAGGGAGAAGTCGAGATCGCGAAGAGGATCGAATCGGGGGAAAAGGAAGCCCTGGATATGCTCCTCAAATGCTCTGTCGGCGTCGAATACATCATCGAGCTTGGAGAAAAGCTTAAACAGGCCGACATCAAGCTCAAAGACGTGATCAATGACCTGGATGATGAGGATGCGCCCACCCAGGTTGGCGAGAGGAGGGACGCCATCATCAACGTCATTGACGAGATCGAATCCCTTTTCAAGCTGCGCTCTGACCTGAAGCGGGAGGCTTCCAAAAAGGGCTCTACCGCAACCAAAAAGAAAAAACTCGCCGTCAAACTGGAGAATGCGAACAAAAGGATCGGTGAGTTGATCGGATCATTCAAGCTCGAGAAGACGCAGCTCGATCGAATGGTGGAGAGGATGCGACTGATGGTGCAGCAGACGGACTCCGCTAAGAAAGACATCCAATATGCAGCCTCACTCGTGAGCGGCAAGCCCATCTCCTATCTGAAGAAGTGCATCAGCCAGATCCCAAAGTCTGCAAAAGAAGGCCAGGTGGTCACCCCTTTGAAGCTCAAGAAATCGGACCTCCTGGCACTCAAGACGAGACTCGACAGCGCCCAGAAGACCCTGAAAGAAATCAAGGAACGGACGGATCTCGGGGATGAAGAACTGAAACAGTCCCTCTCCCTTGTCGAAGACCGGTTGGAGAAGGCGAAAAAGGCGAAGAGCGAACTCATTGAGGCCAACCTCAGGCTTGTGGTCAGCATTGCTAAGAAATATACCAACCGGGGATTGCAGTTCCTCGATTTGATCCAGGAAGGCAACATCGGGCTGATGAAGGCCGTGGACAAATTCGAATACCAGAGGGGCTATAAGTTCAGCACCTATGCCACTTGGTGGATCAGGCAAGCGATCACCAGGGCTATCGCGGATCAGGCAAGAACCATCCGTATACCCGTGCATATGATTGAAACGATCAACAAGCTCATTCGAACATCGAGATACCTTGTCCAAGAGCATGGCCGTGAGCCGACGCCCGAGGAAATCGCGGAGAAAATGGAGTTCCCCCTGGAGAAAGTCAGGAAGGTGCTCAAAATAGCCAAAGAGCCGATCTCCTTAGAAACACCGATCGGTGAGGAGGAAGACAGCCACCTTGGAGATTTCATAGAAGACAAAAAGATCATCTCCCCGGGCGAGGCGGTGGTGAACTATAACCTCGGAGAGCAGACCAGAAAAATCCTGACGACCCTGACCCCCAGAGAGGAAAAGGTCCTCAGGATGAGGTTTGGCATCGGTGAGAAATCCGACCACACCTTGGAGGAGGTGGGCCGCGATTTCAATGTGACGAGAGAGAGAATCCGGCAGATCGAAGCCAAGGCGCTGAGGAAACTCCGGCATCCGAGCAGAAGTAAGAAACTGAGGAGTTTTCTTGAACAATAACCGTGTGGTGCGGGCTTCCTTTTCCCTTGACAAAGGGAAAGCGAGTCTGCATCTTTAATTCGTCGCAACGAAAGGCAATGAGGGGCCTATAGCTCAGCTGGTAGAGCCACCGGCTCATAACCGGTCGGTCCCTGGTTCGAATCCAGGTGGGCCCATCAGACGTTATGTCATGTTCAGAAGAGGGCCGTTGAAGAAACTCATTTTAGACCACAAGACCGCGGTTGGTTAAAGGGCGCATCACGAAGGGTGCGCCCTTTCGGTTTTCATCGGGCCTTTTTGCAGGGCGGACGGGTTACCGAAGTTTTGGAATCATGTTGATCCGATAGGGGCTATTGACAATGTCACCCAGAGTCAGCGACATTCTCAGCGTCCTGGAAGAACTGACTCCCTCTTCCGTCGCTGAGGATTGGGACAATCCCGGTTTGCAGGTAGGAAACCCGCGCCAGCCCGTGCAGAGGATTCTGGTTTCTCTTGATCCCACGATGGGGGCTCTGAGGGCGGCGAAGAGAAGAGAGGCGAACCTGCTCCTCACCCACCATCCCCTTCTCTTCCGGCCTATCTCAAGGGTCGATGAATCCCATTACCCCGGAAGTGTCATCGCTGAGGCCTGCAGAATGGGGGTTTCCATCGTGGCGGCCCATACGAATTTGGATGTGATCCGGGGAGGGATTAATGACTCCCTCGCTCATATGCTTCAACTTCAAAATGTCGAGCCCCTTCAGGCCGCGGAACATGAACACGCGGGATTGGGAAGAATAGGCGACCTCCCCATCCCTTTGGGTTTTCGGGCGCTTATTGAGAGGGTCAAGAGCCTCCTGGGATCGACGTTTGTGAGGGTGTCGGGGAAAAACGATGCGATCATTGGCCGGGTCGCTGTGGTGGGCGGCGCAGGGGGTGAGCTCATAGCAGCAGCACACCAGCGGGGAGCGGACGCTCTCATCACCGGAGATGTCCGACACCATGAGGCGCTGCTCGCGGAGAGTATCGGGCTGGCGCTACTGGACGCGGGCCATTATGAGACGGAAAAGCCCGCCCTCGACCTTTTTGCAGACAACCTCAGGCGGCGCCTGCAACAAGCGGGATACACCGCCCTTGTGGAGACCCACAAAGAAGAGAGGGCGCCTTTAAGATACGAATAATCTAAATAAAGAAAGGGATGACATTGAAGGATAAAATCAAATTACTGACTCAACTCCAGGAATGTGACAACAGAATTCAGGATATCTTGAGACGAAAAGAGATCGGCCCGCAACGGATCCAGGCCCTCATGGGCGAGATAAAGGCCAATGAGGACAGGCTCCGGGAGATGGCCAACCAGGTCGAATCGTGCAAGAAGGACAGGCGAAAGACCGAACAGGAAGTGCAGGAGCTGGATGCCAGGATAGAAAAAAGCCATGTGAAGCTCTCCAACATCAAATCGAACAAGGAATACACGGCGGCGTTGAAGGAGATCGATGACCTGAAAAGACTGAAATTCAATACCGAGGACAAAATCATCCACGTCATGGAGAAATGCGAAGAGATGGACCGAGGGGTCAATACCCAGAAACAGCTGACCCAGGAGCTCCTTATCCGGTTCGAAAGAGATAAGAAAGAAATCGAAAGCGAACTTTCCCTCCTCGACCAGGACCTGAAAGGTCTCGAGCAAAAGAGGGACGATCTTGTCAAGGCTTTAGATCAGGATCTTTGCAAAAGATATCTTTTTCTCAGGGAACGCAGAGGCGGGATGGCGGTCAGCGCGGTCATCGGCGGCGTTTGCCAGACATGCCATATGGGCATTCCACCTCAGAAGTTCAATGAATTGCTCAAAGGCGATGCGATCATGAACTGCCCCAACTGCCATCGCATCATCTACTGGGGCGAGGATAAGGATTTCGGGGCGTCTCAAGAAGTGATATAGTGGCGGGGGGTGTTAGAGTAGGACAAATGACCGCTGCCTTGCTCTCAAGCAAGGGGGAGGAAAGTCCGGGCTCCGGAGGACAGGGTGCTGGGTAACCCCCAGTCCTGGCAACAGGAAGGAAAGTGCCACAGAAAGCAAACCGCCCCGTGTGACACGTCACGTGTTACTCGGGGTAAGGGTGAAAAGGCGAGGTAAGAGCTCACCAGTCCTGCCGGCGACGGCAGGAGCTAGGAAAACCCCACCCGGAGCAAGACCAAATAGGGGAGCGTCTGAGGGTGGTCCGCCCGAGCTCCCGGGTAGGTCGCTTCATCCTGCTGGTAACAGCAGGAGCAGAGGAATGGTCATTGCCTCCTGATTCGCCTCCGGTGATAGGGAGGAACAGAACCCGGCTTATGGCCTGCTCTAACTTAACCCCCTTCAACGGCATTTTGCCCTTTCCCGTCCCTGGGTGATGCCTTTTCCTGTTTCACCGGCCCATAAGGCTCAAGACCATTTGCTGCCCCAGGGTTCCGAGCACCTGGAAGCACAGAAGAGCAACGAGGGGTGAGAAGTCCACTCCCCCCAGATGGGGGATCACCTTTCTGAAAGGCGACAGGATAGGCTCGCTCAGGGCATACACCGCTTGCACCAGGGGGTTGTAAGGGTCCGGGCTAAACCAGGAAAGAACCGCTCCAAGAACAATGATAACTGAGAAAAACCCCGGAAAAATGAAAAGCGCAAAAATCCGGATCACCCCCTGTCCCAGGAATTGAACCGTCAGGCGGGTGTAGTCCGTGCCGTCGGAGATCAGGACATACCGGGTTGTGGAACTCAGGACCACATAGAGTCCAACGATGAGGAGGATGAGGATAAACCGGGAATAGCTCGCAGGCCGCCACAGCTTTGAAACGAGCCTTTCGAGGGGGCGAAGGGCGCGCCCGATCATCGATGAGACCGTGCTCGTAAACCCGGTTTGCGGCAGGACATAAATAAACCAAACAATCACATAGCATTGAAAGAGCAATTCGATCAGCTCCAGCAGGCTGATTCCGACGCAAGGCCAGAATCCCGCAGATGTCACGGCCATGTACATGACGCCGCGGAGCAGGATGAAACCCGAAATCGCAAGGAGAATCTGCTGCGACTTTTTCCGGCTGATCATCCTGGACGGCTTCATCAGGGGATCGGTAAGACGGAACAGCAAGCGATGGATCGGGCTCAGAAAAACCTCCTCCTCTCTGATGACGGCCCTGAGGAGCAGCAGAATGATGATGATCTCAATGAGAGAGCTGACGATGGGCATGGTTTCCCCCTTGAACTGAGCGTCCCTCCGAAGGGGTCCGGAGCCCTTCGGAAAAGCGGCGCCATTGGCGACCAGGGATCGGCGGTGACGCACCCTGAGGAGCGGGTGTAGCGGAACGATGGCTAACCAATCTCACATTAAAATCAGGGTCATCCCGCGGTCGTCGAGAAACCAGATCGTGAGAAAAGAAGGAGATGTCGTTACCTTGAAGCTCACCTCGCCCCCAGTGGGAGGGGCAGCCAACAAATCCCTGATCGCCTTTTTGGCGGATCAACTGCGGCTGCCCAAGGAACACATCGAGATCATCTCAGGCAAGACCTCCAGGCTGAAGCTCATCCGCGTGCAGGGGCTTCCTCCGAACGAAATCAACGACCTTCTTGGGTTGTGATGGACTAACAGGTCGCTGAAAAAGCCCATGCTCACAGGCTGCTCAAAAACGCCCAGATACAAGGCGCCCGAAATCCCGAGGAGCGAGGCGTACATACAAGTACGCTGCAACGACGAGGGATGACCCGTCCTCCGCAGTAGCACTGCTACGGAGGATGGAGGGCAACGCAGTAGATGGGTGTTTTTCAGCAGCCTGCTAAGCCCTGAACTGGATGTCATGAAGCTCGCG
>JAGUZM010000447.1 GCA_020060805.1 Deltaproteobacteria bacterium
AAACGCCCCGAGGTAATATTGCGGTCCTGAGAGAACACCTCCGGGGGGCTTCGGCCCATGCTGAATTCGGCAACGGATTTCTGACTCAGGACACTAGCCTAGTATTAAGGGATGGCGCGGCCAATGTGGATGACTTTTTCGATGACAGCCATAGGATCCTTTCCCAGAACGCGGATCATCGGCTCTTTTCCCACATCCCCCTCGTCATAGATGACGTCAGGGACTTCCTTCATGCCTTGAAGCGCTTTCTGAGTCCCCCATTCAAGGGTGGACCCTTCCCTCTCCTTCACTTCTTTCGGCTCTTCACGGCGGTCGAATGAGGCGATCCGAAGGCCCGCGGCCCGGCAGGCGGAGAGGACTTCCGCCGAGTACCGCACATTCATGGCTGAGCGCATTTCCGGATCTTTTTTCATCGCTGTCAGAATAACCCGGGCGATGTGGCGGGACGCACCAAAACCCGGCGGCCTGCTGACGATGATCCGCTCCCCCGCCTGGGTGATCCGGCCCGGCACAGCCGCAACTTCCGAAAAATCCATGGCCCCGGGCAAGGCATAGCCCAGGTTGGACCGCACTTCCGGAATCAGCCGGCCCAGAGGTTCGCTCACGATACGGACAAGGGCTTTTTCCACCGCCGCGAGAACCTCTTCTCTTTCCTTGAAGCGGAGCACGTGGGCATAAGGGTTTGTCGGGCCGTGGCCTGAACCGATCTCGAGGCCGAGGGCGATCGCCCGGGTGATGAATCGCTTCGCCTCCCTCACGGCCTCGCGCACCGCCAGACCCTGGGCCAGGAGAGTCGCCAGGGCGGCCGAATAGGTGCACCCTGTCCCGTGGGTGTTCCTGCTGGAAAGCCGCGGCGCATCGAAGCGTTCGAAACGCTCACCGTCGAAAAGAAAATCCACCGCCTCCTTCTCCAGGTGCCCTCCTTTCACGAGCACATGCCGCGGGCCAAGGCTGTGGATCACCCTGGCCGCCTCCTTCATCCCCTCCAGGTCGGTTACAGGAAAGCCGCACAGCTCGGATGCTTCCGGAAGGTTCGGCGTCACGAGAAAGGCAAGAGGCAGGAGCTTCTCCTTGAGCGTGGCCCTCGCCTCTTCTGAAAGCAGCCGGTCCCCGCTCTTGGCAACCATCACAGGGTCCACTACCACGATTCCCACCCCGAAGCGCTTCAATTCCTCGGCGACCGTGCTCACGATCTCCGGTGTGGCGAGCATCCCTGTCTTGGCCGCGTCTGCTCCGATGTCGGAGAGGACCGCTTCGATCTGCGACCGGATGAATCCCACGGGCACCGGGTGGATCCCGTGAACGCCCACCGTGTTCTGAGCCGTGAGAGCTGTGATGGCGCTCATCCCGTAGCCGCCGAGCACGGTGATCGCCTTGAGGTCTGCCTGGATGCCCGCACCGCCGCCGGAATCAGACCCAGCGATCGTGAGTATGCGTTTCATGATGAACCTCCTCTCCCATGTATCTTATCCCAAACCCCATGGGGATCTCTACAGCACATTGTCCGGGTGAAGTGGCCGTGCCCGTTTTCAAAAGGTCATATCTCCAGTCCCCAGGTCATCAGAGGCCTATTGCGACCCCCTGTTTCGCGGTTTGCTCCCGTGAGTCCCTAGGAGCCTCCACCTTTTCTTCTCAAACCGCGAAACAGGGGGTTGCCGCCCCGGAAAGACTTAGATATGACCTTGAGAAAATGGGCATGGCCACGTTTTCCATACGTTAAGCGGGCGGAGTAAAATCCCTCCGTCCTGTGAAGCAGAAGGCCTTTCTACATCAACAAACCAAGGCCCCCGGCTAGATTTGGATCAACTTGTCGCAATGCTCCATGAGGTATTCCATACCGGCCCTTTCGCGGGCCGTAATAGGTCCTGGGCCGAGAGACTCCCCATAGTACCCGTTGACCACGGCGGTCTCGGCCCGGCGGATCCATGAGAGAAGCTTTTTGGCTTCACCCGCATGAAGATAGAGGGAACAATCATTGACGAAAAGAGCTTTGACTTGTCCTTCAAAAGCCTTCTCGAACAAAAACTCCATCACCCGGCGGTTTTCTTCGGCCAAGGCAAAGGCTTCCTTTTCATCTCTCCCCTGAAGCCTCGGGGCGTGAATGTGGCCGTGGAAATAGCGAACCCCTGGTGATCCTGAAACAAGCAGTTTGCCCCCGACTCCCCGGCCGGCCTTTTCCTTCGGAACCGTCGAGGGAGCAAGGTCCACGACGGTTACGGGGTCCTTGCGAACCTGCCGGTAGAGCCTGAGAATCCCCTGGGTCAGGGTCGTCTTTCCCCGGTTCACCTCCCCGACGATCAGCACAAAGCGGTTCAGAATATCTTCGAGCCCTATTTCAGGCAAACCAGCGAGCACCCTTTCTTCTCTCATCTCATCCTCTCTCCCAAAAGGCGAAAATGATCGTGGCGACGAGGCAGAGGACCATGAGTGCGATCTCCCAGGCCCCGATGCGGTACATCTTCCGAAAAGACCGGCCTTTGACCCTGAACCCCCGGGACTCCATGGCCATGGCCAGCTCTTCCGAGAGCAGGAAAGACTGCGCGAGAAGGGGCATGAGCAAGGCGATGTAGTTTGGTACATTCCTGAGCCTCGGCCTCAGGTCAATGCCCCTGGAGCGCTGGGCGTCCACGATCTGCCGGATCCTCCGGCTGATCAGGGGCACATAGCGCATGGATGCGGTCATGATAAAAGACCATGCATAGGGAAGGCCGCATTTTCGCACAGCATCGCCCACTTCTTCCGGCGTGATCTTCTGAAAAAAAACGAAGGAGACCGTCAGGAGGTTGAGAAGCCGCAGGGACAGCAACGAGGCGAGGGTAAGATCGTAGGAGAGCAAAGAAATCACGAAAACAAGGCCGACCATGGGTAAGATGAGGGGAAGGGACCGTTTCCAGGCACCTGCCACGCCGAACAGGGCTAGCCCGGCGAGGAGAAGAAAAGATTCCGCCAAGAGCGTGACCGCCCTCTCGGTGATGAGCACCACCACGATGGCCGTGAAGCCGATGAAAAGCTTCGTTCTGGGGTCAAGGGTTGACGGCATTCTGCACCTCTTCGATCGCGCCCATTTCGATCAGCTCCCGGTCCTGACATATCTTTTCAGGCGATCCGTCACCCACCACCGCGCCCTCGTGCAACACAATCCAACGGTCCGTCGCCGCGCGGGCGAACTCCATGTCGTGGGTCACGACGATGACCGTATTTCCTTTTTCCTGGAGGGATCGAACAAGCCGGCTGATCGTTTCCAGGTGAAGGCCGTCCTGTCCCACGGTCGGTTCATCGATGATGAGCACATCCGGTCCCATGGCCGCGATGGAGGCGAGGGCGACTCGCTTTTTCTGGCCTTCGCTGAGCTTGTAAGGAGATCGCTCCATGAGGGCTTCAAGCTCAAAGAGCGAAGCGATTTCATCCACCCCTCCCTGGGCCCCGCTGCCGTGGACCCTTGCCCCGACCAGCAGCTCTTCCCTCACACGGTTCCTGAAGAACTGGTCATTGGGGTTTTGAAAACATATCCCGGCCTTTGCCGCCCTCTCAACAGAGGCCATCTTGCAAACATCGTTACCCATCAGCTCCACGCGCCCCTTCCAGGGCCGCC